>JBKJYC010000392.1:0-3163 GCA_046715885.1 Usitatibacter sp. | reverse complement strand
TCCTCGAGCAGGTGGGCCTGGGATATCTCTCGCTCGACCGCGGGGCGCCCACGCTCTCCGGTGGTGAAGCGCAGCGCATCCGCCTCGCCGCGCAGCTGGGCTCCAACCAGCGCGGCGTCTGCTACATCCTCGACGAGCCCACCATCGGCCTGCACCCGCGCGACAACAAGATCCTGCTGGAGGTACTGGCGAAACTGGGCGCCAAGGGCAACACGCTGATCGTGGTCGAGCACGACGAGGACACCATCCGCCAGGCGCAGCACGTGATCGACCTCGGCCCGGGCGCAGGGCGCCTGGGCGGGGAGATCGTCGCCCAGGGCACGGCGGCGGAACTCGAGCGCAATCCGCTGTCGATCACCGGCCGCTTCCTCGCCAATCCGCTGAAGCACCCGCTGCAGCCGCGGCGCGCGGTCGTGCGCGGCACGCCCTCCATCGAAGTGCAGGGCGCTGCGCTGCACAACCTCAAATCCATCGACGTGAAATTCCCGATCGCGCGCCTCACCACCGTGACCGGCGTCTCCGGCTCGGGCAAGTCCACGCTCGCGCGTGACGTTCTGCACGAGAACCTGGAGCGCCTGGTGGCCTGCGCCCGCGACCGGCAGAAGGCCCCACCCGTCTCGGGCTGCAAGGCGATCAAGGGGTGGGATGCGGTGAACCGCGTGCTCGAAGTCGACCAGACGCCGGTGGGCAAGACTCCGCGCTCGTGTCCGGCGACCTACGTGGGCTTCCTAGACACCATCCGCAAGCTCTTCGCGGACACGCAGGAAGCGCGCATCCGCGGCTACACCGCGAGCCGTTTCTCGTTCAATACTTCGGGTGGACGCTGCGATGCATGCGAGGGACAGGGCGTGAAGAAGGTCGAGATGAGCTTCCTGCCCGACGTGAAGGTGCTCTGCGAGGAATGCCGCGGCGCGCGCTTCAGTCCGGAGACGCTCGCCGTGAAGATGCGCGGCAAGTCGGTCGGCGACGTGCTCGCGATGAGCGTGGACGAGGCGGTGGAGTTCTTCGCCAACCATCCCTCCATCCATCATGCGCTGCGGCTGATGCAGGACGTGGGCCTGGGCTACCTCACGCTCGGGCAGCAGAGCCCGACGCTTTCGGGGGGCGAGGCGCAGCGCATCAAGCTGGTCACCGAGCTGGCCAAGGTGCGGCGGATCGACGATCCGGATCCGCGCCGGCGCTCCAGCGGCCCGCGCACGCTCTATGTGCTCGACGAACCCACCGTGGGATTGCACATGGCGGATGTCGAGAAGCTGATCCGCGTGCTGCACCGGCTGGTCGACGCCGGCAACACCGTCGTGCTGATCGAGCACAATCTCGACATCATCGCGGAGAGCGACTGGATCGTGGACCTGGGGCCCGAGGGCGGCGACGCTGGCGGCGAGGTCGTCCTGGCCGCGCAGCCCGAGGAGTTTCTCAAGCCGGCCGCGAAAACGCATACGGCGAAAGCGTTGCGCGAGTTCATGGCGGGGCGGTAGGTGTCCGTCATTCCCGCGAAGGGTGGAATCCAGTCCTAGGATAGCCAACCATGCCCACGCAAGACGACATCACCGAGGCGCGCGCCCTTCTCGAGCAGGCGGAGCGCGAAACCGATCCCGAGCAGGAGGGCGAGCGCATCGAGGAGGCGCTGGTGCTGCTCGAGACCGCCGAGGACCCGACGCCGCAGCAGGTGGAACTCATCGCCAACCTGCGCCTCTCGTATGCAAGGCGCTTCCTGACTCGCGTGCAACGCCTCAAGAAGTCGACGTTCGAGGTCTGGAGCTACTACCTGGGCATCCTGGAAAACCTGGGCCCGGAGGTGGATGCTCTCGCCCTCGAGGATCCGCAACTCGCCGACTACAGGCGCGAGTTCGTCGCGATGTGGGGCCCCGAGGTGCAGGCGGCGCTCGAGCGGGCGAATCGATAGCGAGGCGCGACCATGGCCTGCGACGAGTGCCGCGACCTGGTCGCCCACGCCTTCCGGACGCCGGACGACCTGATCGCGGCCGTGCGCGGTGCCGCGCTGGAGATGGATCGCGGCGTGCTGGAGCGCGTCGGGGGCCCGCAGCGCAGTGATTCGGAAGACGAATCGCTGGCTTCGATGTTCGCCTCCGGGGCACTCCCCGCCACGCTCGATCTGCGCTTCCGCTGCACGGTGTGCGCAGATGCGTTCACGCTCCATGCGAACACGCGCGACGGCAGCGGCGGGTGGGGCCGCGAAGACCCGTGAGCGCGCCGCATGCGGATCTCGGCTTCACCTTCCACGAGAACGAGAAGTGGGCGACGCGAGTCGGGTGCGAAGGTCGACTGAGGGGTACCATTCGCGGCATGCGCCGCGCACTCCTCGCCCTGCTCCTGGCCGTCGTCGCGACGGCCCACGCCGCCGACCCGAACAAGGTCTTCCGCTATGCCTTCGAGGTGGCGGAGACCCACCTCGATCCGCAGCGGATCAGCGACCTGTACTCCGGCATTCTCTGCAACGGCATCTACGACGCGCCTCTGCGCTACGACTACCTGGCGCGGCCGCTCAAGCTGGTACCGAACACGCTCGCCTCCATGCCCGAGATCACGGACGGCGGCCGCACCTACACGCTGCGCGTGAGGCCCGGCATCCATTTCGCCGTCGACCCGGCGTTCAAGGGCCGCAGGCGCGAGCTCACCGCCGCGGACTACGTGTACTCGATCAAGCGCCTCATGGACCCGAAGTACCGCGCATCGCTGCTCTCGCAGATCGAGAGCATCGTGGTGGGCACGGACGAGGCGATGGCGAAGGCGCGCAAGGACGACAAGCTCGACTACGACGCGCCACTGGAGGGCCTGCAGGCGCTCGACCGCTACACCTTGCGCATCAAGCTGAAGGAGCCGTTCTACAACTTCATCTACAACCTCGCCGACTGCCGCGTCTCCTGCGCGGTCGCGCGCGAGGTGATCGAGCACTACGGCGAGGACTCGACGTCCCATCCCGTCGGCACGGGTCCCTATCGCGTGACCGCGTGGCAGCGCGCCTCGCGGATGCTCTTCGAGGCCAACCCCAATTATCGCGAGGAGTACTTCACCGACGAGGCGCCCGCGGACGACGCGGAGGGCAAGGCGGTGGAGAAGGCGCTGAAGGGCAAGCGCCTGCCCATCGTCGGACGCGTGGAGGTGTACATCCTCGAGGCCGTGCAACCCCGCTGGCTCGCCT
>JBKJYC010000391.1:0-6143 GCA_046715885.1 Usitatibacter sp. | reverse complement strand
GTCTTGCTGCTGGTCGCGGTCGAGCAGATGAGCTACAAGCAGGTGGGTTCGGCCCTCGGCATCCCGGTGGGAACCGTCATGTCGCGCCTTTCACGCGGTCGCGAGCGGCTGCGCTCGCTGTTGGAGGGAAGAGAGCCGATCGCGAAACTGAAGGCGGTGAAATGAGATGAGCGACACGAGAATCCCGATTGCCGAGGTCGACCTGCACGCGTACGCCGACGGCCTGCTGCCCGAAGCTCGCCGGCTCCAGGTCGAGGCATACCTCGCCGGCCGGCCCGAGGACCGGGCCCGTGTGGAGGCGTGGATGCGGGACAACGAGGCGCTGCGGGCAACGCTCGAGCCGATCCTGCACGAGCCGATTCCGATGAGAATTCCGACGCGTCGCGGCGTGATGCTCCCGTGGCGCCAGTTTGCCGCGGCTGCCTCGATCGCCGCCGTCAGCGCGGGATTGGGATGGTTCGCGCGCGGCGGCGTCGACCTCAGCAGCGAGATGCTGGCTGCGCCCGGTTCCGTGCTCCGCGTGTCCCCCGCTGCGGGCTTTGCCAACCGCGCGGCGATTGCGCATGTCGTCTACAGCCCGGAGGTGCGCCGTCCGGTGGAAGTGACCGCGGAGAACCAGGACCAGCTGGTGGCGTGGCTTTCGAAGCGCCTCGCCGCGCCGATGAAGCCCCCGCACCTGGGCGCGCTGGGCTACGAGCTCATCGGTGGACGTTTGTTGCCGGGCGAGCGCGGGCCCGCGGCGCAGTTCATGTACCACGACGCGTCGGGCCAACGCTTGACGCTCTACGTTGCCCGCGAGAACCAGCCCGCAACCGGCAAAGCCTTCCGGTTCGAGAAATCGGGGCCGGTCAACGTCTTCTACTGGATCGACGGCACCTTCGGCTACGCGATCTCGGCCGGAGTAGACCGGGGCGAGTTGCATCGGATAGCCACGGAAGTGCATCGACAACTCGCCGAAACCTGAACCCGGCCCCCCAGAATTCAACTCGAGAGGTTTGACATGCAAGAAAAGCGACGCGATTTTATCAAGGCGGCGCTGGCCACGGCCGCGGCCGCGGGCTTGCCCGCCTCGCCAGAGGCGATGGCGCAAGGTGCCTCGTCGATCGAAACCGGGGACCGGGTCTTCATCACCAACGAGGATTCCAATACCGTCGTCGTGATCGATCCGCGCACCGACACGGTCGAGACCACGATCAACCTCACCAGCTTCGACGAGGATCCGAGGCCGCCATTCCGCTTCGTGACCGCGGGGGTCGCTCCTACCCACGCGGCGATGATCCACAAGCCCCTGTATCACGGCTGCATCGACGCGCACGGCGCCGTGCCCTCGCCGGACGGGCGCCTGCTCGCCACCAGCGGGCGCGGCTCGAGCAACATCTATCTGATCGACTCCGTCAAGCGCCAGGTGATCGGCAACGCGCCGAACCCCTTCGCTTCCGCGGGCGGCAATCCCACCCGAATCTCCAGCGGAGTGCTGGTCGGGCGCGAGCCGCACGAACCCACCTTCACGCGCAACGGCAAGGAGTTGTGGGTCACGCTGCGCGGGGAAGACCGCATCGCGATCCTGGACGTGGACAAGGCGGTGAGGCAGATGAGCGGCAACGAGTCGGGCTCCATCCTGCGGTTCGTGGCCACGATCAACGGGCCTGCCCAGGTGTGGTTCGACGCCAGAGGACAAACCGCCTTCGTGGCCAGTCAGAAGGTCGCGTCGGTCGACGTCTTCAGCGTCAATCCCGACGCGGCGGGCTACTCGCGCCCCGTGCGCATCGCGACGCTCGATGTGAGCGCGCAGGACAAGCCCGGCTTCACGCCCTTTCTGAAAACCTCCCCCGACGGAGCCGAGGTGTGGTTTTCGCACAAGCTCGCAGACCGGATTTCGGTGCGCTCGACGCGGGCGCCGTTCGACGTCCTCGACACCGTCGCGCTCGGCGGCATGGCGCGGCCCAATCACGTCGAGTTCGTCGAGAACGCGCGGGGCAGGGTGGTGTACGCAAGCCTGGCGCGTGTCGACGACGGCGGTCCCGGAGGCGTGGCCTCGAGCCAGATTGCGATCATCGACCGCGGCGCCGGCGCGGGCGCACGCAAGGTAGCCGGAACGTTTTTCACTGCCGGACGCGAAGCGCACGGCCTCTGGACCAATCCCGCCAACGATCTGCTCTACGTCGCCCATGAGCAGGACGAGATCCCCGGCACCCCGAACGCCGGTCAGACCGTGTGCACCGCTTTCGACGTGAGCGATCCTTTCAAGCCGCGCTTCGTCGCGCAGATTCCGCTGGGCAGCCTCAAGCTGCCATCGGGAGAGTTGCGCAACAAGAAAAGCATCAACCTCGTCTACGTGCGTCCCGGCCACAAGGGGCAGACCGCATGAGTCCCGGCTCCTTCAGGCGCGAGATGGATCGCGGCATGGCGAAGATGATGGACGACATGCACGCGCCCGGCTATAGCGGCGTTGCGGACGTCGACTTTCTCGCGATGATGATTCCGCATCACGAGGGGGCGGTCGAGATGGCGCGGCTGGAGCTCATCCACGGCAGCGATCCGGCCACCCGCCGGCTCGCCGAAGAGATCATCGCCAGCCAGCAAGTCGAGATCGAAGGCATGCTTCGCCGGCTGGCGCGCCTTCGCAGCGGCGACAAGCCCGACGGGTTTCCGGATCTGGGCGGCACACGCGGGTGAAATGACCGGTCAGCACTGCGCCCATTGGGCGCTGTAATTGGCGAGCTCCTTCACGACCGCGGTGCGCTCGACCGCGCTGCGGGCCCGGTCGCCCATCTCGAGCTGCAGGCGGAACTCGAATTTCCTGAAGAACTCGGCGAACATCTCGCCGCCGAACGTGCCCACCGCCCAGATCTCGTCGGCCTTCGCATCGTGCTCGAGGAGGATCGTGGCCAGCGGCTGCGGCGCAGGCCCGGAAACCACCTTCGCCCCCGCCGCGGGATCGTAGACGCTGCGGTCCGAGCAGCAGGTGATGACCTTGCCCTTGCCCGCCACCGGGCTGGGCGCATCGCGGTAGCCGATGAAGCTCACCTGCTTCGTGGGGTACGTCATCTTGTGCGCGCAGATCGCCGAATAGGCCACGATGGCCTTGTCCGGGCCGATGCCGCCTTCCCAACGGTAGACCGCGCCCGCCTCGGTGCGCAGGTCGATGCCGCTGAAGGTGGGCCGGTCGAGCCGGATGAGGAACGCCGGCGTGGCGGCGAAAGGGTAGTCGAACACGTGGCTCACGCCCGGCTTGAGCGTGGCGGCGCGCACCGGCTGGCCACGCTCGTCCACGAGCTTCGCCTTGCGGTAGGTGCGGGCGGTGAGCGCGGCGGCCTGCCCGGCCTCCGGAAGGGATACGGCCGCGGCGGAGGCGGCGCACAGCTTCACGAAGTCGCGGCGTTCCATGCGGGTTGAGACTATAGGAAAGCGCGAATGGTTGCGACGGCGAAGGCCGCGGTGGCGCCATCGCCTCATGCGGTTTCTCCTTCGGGAGGGCGTTGCACGCGGAACCAGGCCGCATAGAGCGCCGGCAGGAACACCAGGGTGATGACGGTCGCCACGAGGAGGCCCCCCATGATGGCCACGGCCATCGGGCCATAGAAGGCGCTGCGCGTGAGCGGGATCATCGCCAGGACGGCGGCGGCGGCGGTGAGCACGATGGGACGGAAACGGCGCACCGTGGCGTCGGCGATGGCGTCCCAGGGGTCGCTGCCGTCGCGGATGTCGCGGTCGATCTGGTCCACGAGGATCACGGAGTTGCGCATGATCATGCCCGCCAGCGCGATCGTTCCCAGCATCGCCACGAAGCCGAAGGGCACGTTGAACGCGAGGAGCGACGCGGCCACGCCGATCAGGCCCAGGGGCGCGGTGAGCAGCACCAGTGCCAGGCGCGAGAAGCTCTGCAGCTGCAGCATGAGTGCCGTCACCATCACCAGGATCATCACGGGTGCCACGACCGCGATCGATTTCTGTCCCTTGCCGGCGTCCTCGATCGCCCCGCCGGTGTCGATGCGGTATCCGAACGGCAGCCGGGCGCGGATCTCGTCGACCTTGACGCCGACCTGCTGGCTCACGACCGGCGCCTGCACGCCGTCCTTCAAGTCGGAGCGCACGGTGATCATCGGCAGGCGGTCGCGCCGCCAGTAGATGCCCTGCTCGAAGCCGTACGAGAGGTCGGCGATCTGCGCCAGGGGCACGGTACGCCCGCCGCCCAGGGGCACCGCGAGGTCCTTCAGCAGGCTCATGAACACGCGCTCCTCGCGGGCGCCGCGGACGACCACGTCGACCTGCTTGTCGCCCTCGCGGTACGTGGTCACCGGCTGCCCGGACAGGACCGTGTTGAGGAACGTGGCCAGCTCCTGAGTCGAGATGCCCAGGACGCGCGCGCGGTTCTGGTCGATGGTGAGGCGGATCACCTTGGACGGCTCGTCCCAGTCGAAGTTGACCTCGTGGGTCCACGGGTTGTCACGCATGGCCTTCGCGACCTCGTGCGCGATGCCGCGGATCACCTGCTTGTCCTCGCCGATGACGCGGAACTGCACCGGGAAGCCCACCGGCGGGCCGTTCTCCAGACGGCTCACGCGCCCGCGCAGCTCCGGAAAATCCTCCTCGAAAAGCCTGAGGAGGCGCTTGCGTACCACCTCGCGCGCCTCGTTGTTCCTGGTGTTCACGATGAACTGGCCGAAGTTCGCGTTCACGAGCTGCTGGTCGAACGGCAGGTAGAAGCGTGGCGAGCCGCTGCCCACGTAGCTCACGAAGTTGTCGATGTTGTCCTTCAACTGCGGCTCCGACAGGAGCACGGCTTCGAGCTTCTTCACCTGGGCTTCCGTGGCGAGGAGCGAGGCGCCCTCGGGAAGGCGCAGGTCCACGATCAGCTCGGGACGGCTGGCCGCGGGGAAGAACTGCTGCTGCACGAAGCGGAAGGCGAAGACCGAGAGCAGGAACACCGCGACCGTGGCCCCGATCACGATCCAGCGGTTGGCCACGCTCCACTCCACCACGCCGCGGAAGCGCCGGTAGAAGGGCTTGCGATAGACCGCGCCCTGGTCCAGGTGCACGCCCGCCTTGCTGAAATCGGGCAGCAGCTTGTAGCCGAGGTAGGGCACGAAGAGCACCGAGACGACCCACGAGACCAGCAGCGCGATGGTCGTCACCGCGAAGATGGAAAACGTGTATTCGCCCGTCGAGGAGCGGGCGAGCCCGATGGGCAGGAAGCCGGCGGCGGTGACGATGGTGCCGGTGAGCATGGGCATCGCGGTGGTGCTGAACGCGAAGCTGGCCGCCCGCACGCGCTCCCAGCCCTGCTCCATCTTCACCACCATCATCTCCACCGAGATGATGGCGTCGTCCACCAGCAGTCCGAGCGAAATGATGAGGGCGCCCAGCGAGATCTTGTGCAGGTCCATGCCCAGGTATTCCATGAAGAAGAAGGTGACGAAGAGGGTCAACGGGATCGACAGCGCCACGATGAGCCCGGTGCGCAGGCCCAGCGAGACGAAGCTCACCAGCAGCACGATCGCCACCGCCTCGGCGAGCGAGCGCGTGAATTCGCCCACCGAGCGCTTCACCGTGGCGGGCTGGTCGTTCACGCGGTCGAGCTCCAGGCCCACGGGCAGCTCGTGCTCGATGCGGCTGGTCTCGGTGTCGAGGGCCTTGCCGAGCGCGATGATGTCGCCGCGCGGCACCATCGAGACCGCGATCCCCAGCGCGTCGCGGCCCAGGAAGCGCATCTTCGGCTGCGGCGGGTCGGCGAACCCCCGCGTGACGCTGGCGATATCACCCAGGCGGAAGAGCCGGCCGTTGGCGCGGATGGCGATCTGCTTCACGCTCTCGACCGAATCGAGCGCGCCGGTGGCGCGGATGTAGATCCGGTCGCTGGCCGTCTCGAAGCTGCCGGTGGGGCTCACCGCGTTTTGCTGCTGGAGCGCGGCGAAGACCACCGCCGGCTCGATGCCGAAGGTGGCGAGCTTGGCGTTGGCGAGCTCCACGAAGATCTTCTCGTCCTGCTCGCCGATCAGCTCCACCTTGGCGACGTCCTTCACGCGCAGGAGCTGGTCGCGGATGCGATCCGCGGTCTCCTTCAGCTGCGCGTAGGTGAAGCCGTCGCCGGTGAGGGCGTAGATGTTGCCGAAGGTGTCGCCGAACTCGTCGTTGAAGAACGG
>JBKJYC010000390.1:0-4574 GCA_046715885.1 Usitatibacter sp. | reverse complement strand
GCGTAGGGGTGACCGGCTGCAGGGCGCGTGCGGCCTCCGGGGCGAGTCGCAGCGCTGTCAAGTTGATCGGGCGCCTCTCCAAGAACTGCTCGCGTTGAACCACCGTTGCGCCTTGGTCGCGCACGGATTGCCGCCACACTTGGCGATCCTGCCTGGGGGGCTCGCTGAGCACGACGACGTTCACGCGATTCACGTAGGTGGGGCTCGCGTTGTGCCACGGCTGATAGCGATCCCAGGGCGACAGGGGATACCAGCCCACCGTGGGAGCGGGTCTCGCCCCGGCGCTTGGGCTCGCGGTGCCTCCCACCCAGGAGACCAGGGCAGGGGCCCACGCCGGGCGGTTCTCGCGCTGGCCCGGATGCCAGGCCCAGCGGCCACGGACATGGACCCAACGGCCGTAGTGGAACGGCGCGTATCCCCACGGTGCGTCGTCGACCCAGGTCCAGCCCCAGGGGCGGATGTTCTCCCAACGGCCGTAACGATACGGAGCCCAGTCGCGCTCCACGCGAGTCGGGAACCAGAGGGCGCCCAGCTCGGGCTCCTCCACCCATTCGCCATGGGCGTCGAGGTCCTCATAGCCCGTCATGTAGGTCGAGACGTAGCGGACAGAACGGCCTTCTCTCCAGCGCTCGTCACGCGTGCTCGACCAGCGGTCGAACGCGGTAACGGACGCGCGCTCGTAGTTGTACGACGATTGCGAACCCCCATAGATGCGCAGCGCGCTTCCGGCGCGAACCTGCACGGTGCCGCGGGAGCCTCTCAGTGTCGCGCTGCCGACGAAGACGGTCAGCGTCGACTCGTCGGATTGCGTATCGACATCGATCCGATAGCGGCCCACGCCCAGAAGGCGGAAACGTGCGTGCGGCGTCGAGAAATCGAGTCGTTGGCCGGCATCGAGATGCCGCACCCGCACGTTGATGGAGCCCTGGGCGACGAAAGTATCGAGCTGGTTGTCATCGATCCGGACGAGGTCGAACTGCGTGGTTTCCGCGAGCCGCACCGCAATCCCGGACACGCGCATCTCCGCGCGAGAGCCGCGATCGGTCCAGAGCGAGTTTTCCGAGGTGAGCGGATAGTTGATGCGGGCCCTCTCCCAGCCTTCGTCCGGATCGTGGTACAGGGATACCTGTCCTTCGATGAACGCGAGGCGTCCAACCCTTCCCGGCGATTCCTGGGCCTGCGCGAGCTGGGTGAGCAAAGGCGCAAGCGCCGTAACGATGAGTACGATGAAACGCATGGCGGTCACCTTGTCCTGTGAGTCGGGTCTCCCGATTCGGCCGGGATCTTCGTGCAGATGTAACGCGCAGCTCCGGGTGTTGGTGGACAGCCCGTACCCGGAATGGACACGCCAGGCCGGGGGAGGTTTCCTCGGCTCCAATTTTTACAACCGATTCACGCAGCTCTATGAAATTCGTGCAAAGCCGTGCACGCCGGTTCCTGCTTCCCTCAGAACGCCACGTCGTGCCGCCCCTTGAGCTCGAGCATCGCGCGCGCTTCGTCGGACGTCGCGACCTCGAGCCCGAGCCCCTCGATCACCTGGCGCGCCGCGCGCACCTGCTGGGCGTTGCTCTCGGCGAGCTTGCCCGGCCCGATCCACAGCGAGTCTTCGAGCCCCACGCGCACGTTGCCGCCGAGCGCCACCGACTGCGCGGCGATCGGCATCTGGTTGCGCCCGGCGCCCAGCACGCTCCAGATGAACTCGCTGCCGAACAACCGGTCCGCGGTGCGCTTCATGTGCGCGACATCCTCCGGGTGGCCGCCGATGCCGCCGAGGAGCCCGAACACCGACTGGATGAAGTACGGCGGCTTGATCAGGCCCCGGTCGGCGAAGTGGCGCAGCGTGTAGAGGTGGCCGATGTCGTAGCACTCCACCTCGAAGCGCGTGCCGTTCGCTCGACAAGTGGTCAGGATGTTCTCGATGTCCTTGAAGGTATTCCGGAAGATGCGGTCGTTGGAGCCTTCCAGGTAGGGCCGCTCCCAGTCGTGCTTGAACTCGCGGTAACGCGCGAGCATCGGGTAGAGGCCGAAGTTCATCGAGCCCATGTTGAGCGAGGCCACCTCGGGCTTGAAATGGGCGCACGGTTTCAGGCGCTCCTCCACCAGCATGGTGGGAGCGCCGCCCGTCGTGATGTTGATCACCACGTCGCAGGCCTTCTTGATCTTCTTCAGAAAGGGCTCGAAGGCCTCGGGGCGCTGGTCGGGGCGGCCGTCCTTCGGGTCGCGGGCGTGCAGGTGGACGATGGCGGCGCCTGCCTCGTGGGCGCCGATGGCCGCGGCGGCGATCTCTTCCGGGGTGATGGGCAGGTGGGGCGACATCGTCGGCGTGTGGATCGCGCCCGTTACGGCGCAGGTGATCACCACTTTGCGCGGCGCCTTGGGATTCGTGATGGTGGCCATGGGCTGTTCCTTCCTTCGGTCAGTCGGATGAATGGGGTCTGGCGGCGCGCTTGTGGGCGACCAGCGCGGCGAGGCGAGCATCGCGCCACAGGCTCTTCTCGGCGATCTCGGCACGCGAGGGCGCGTTCACCTCGATGGGCACCTGGCCCACGCCCGCCAGGATCTCGCGCGCGCCGCGCGGTCTCGGCCGCGGTCCACGGCGCGCCGCACAGCTCCACGACCGGCACGAGGTGGGTGGATTGACCGGGTGCGCGACGATGCAACGGGCGCGCCCGACAAGCGCCTCGGTGAATTTCGAGGCGACGATCGCGGACGTGGATGACGCCAGGATAGTCCCCGGCCCCGCGGCACGGTCGAGCTGCTCGAAGGTCGCGCGCTTCGCGTCGAGCACCTCGGGGCCGGATTCCTGCACGTACGCCCGGCCGATCAGCCCGGCGCCGACGATGCCTGCGTTGGCCATCAGATCCCTCTTCTTGAAATCACACCCACAGGACGCGCCGGCGAAGCTCCATATCGCTCGCCAGGGCGCGCGACGGGCCGACGTGCGTGACGCCGCCGCGCTCGAGCGCAACGGTGCGGTGGGACAGGGCAAGCGCCAGGTCGAGGTGGTGGTCGACGATGACGATCGATACCTCCTGGCGCAGCTTGTCGAAGGCCACGAAGAACTCCTCGACCACGGACGGCGCCAAGCCCTCGAAGGGCTCGTCGAGCAACAGCAGGCGCGTGTCGCCCGTCAGCGCGCGCGCCACCGCGAGCATCTGCTGCTCGCCGCCCGAAAGGTAGTCCGCGGGCGAGCGCAACCTCTCCCCGAGCCTTGGAAAAATCTCGAAGATGCGCGCCTCCTCCCAGTGCACGCCGCGCAACTGGGAGCACGACTACGGTAGGTCAGCCGCCCGGCAATGTCAAAGACTCCATGAACCTCGAAATCGACGGCCTCGCGGCTAAGGCCGAGGCGCTCGGGATCAGTTTCGAGGAATGGAAACCCGGGCACTCTCGCTTACTTCGCTCAAGGAGTACGTGACGCCCCAGCAGCTTGCGGACCTGGTCGCGTTCATCGCGAGCCCGAGGGGCCGAATGACCTCGGGGCAAGCCCTTTCGGTCTGCGGCGACACCCGGATGCTGGGGTGAGGCGGCAAACTTCCGGCGCCTCTGAGACAATGGCCGCATGAAATTCGTCCTCTCCTTGTTCACGTGGTTCCACGGAGTCCTCGCGTTGCTTTTCGCCGCGGCGGCGCTGCTGCTTGTCGGCATCGCCGCGCTGGGCCTGGCGTCGGCATTCAACGAGGGCTTCAACGTCGCCTCGGCCCATGGGCTCATCCAGGCCATCGGGATCGCGGCGGTCGCGGTCGTGGCGCTGCAGATCGCGCAGACCATCCTCGAGGAAGAAGTCGTCCGCGAAGCCCACGTGAGCGGCCCGACGCGCGTGCGGCGATTCCTTTCGCGTTTCATGGTGGTCGTGGTGGTCGCCCTCGCGATCGAGGGGCTGATCGGCACCTTCCGCGCCCTGCGCGACGACCCGGCGCAGCTTCCCTACGCCGCGAGCCTCATCATCGCGGTCGCGGCCCTGCTCGCGGGCTGGGGCTACTTCATCCGCTGCAATCGCGACGCGGAGGAGCTCGAGCCCGAGGCGATGCGCGAGGCCAAGAGCGAGGATCGCAAGCTGCGGAAATGAAGCGAAGCGGTTCAGCGCACCGCAAGCCGCCAGAGCGAAGTGACTTCCGCCGTGCGCGCCCGATGCAGCGGATCGGCTGCCTCGGATACCTTGGGATGCACCGGACGCACGTCCATGCGGTCCACCACCGTGAGCGTCGCGCTTTCGAACAAGGCGAGCAGGTCATCCCTCGAACGCAGGCCGAGATGCTCGGCAAGATCCGAGAGTACCAACCAGCCCTCGCCGCCGGGCTCGAGATGCGCGGGCAGCCCGCTCAGGAAACCCTGCAGCATGCGGCTCTCGGAATCGTAGATGCCGTGCTCCATGGGTGAGCTCGGGCGCGCAGGCACCCACGGCGGATTGCACACCACGAGCGGCGCGCGCCCTTGCGGAAACAAGTCGGCTTGCACGACTTGCACGCGCGCCGCGAGCCCAAGCCGCTCCAGGTTCTCGCGCGCACACGCCAGCGCCCGCGCATCCTGGTCCGTGGCGACCACGCGTTGGACCCCGCGCCGTGCGAGCAAGG
>JBKJYC010000389.1:0-3944 GCA_046715885.1 Usitatibacter sp. | reverse complement strand
CCTCAAGTCCTATCCCAAGGCCTCGGCGACGGTCGAAGGCCACACCGACAGCAAGGGCGACGACGCCTACAACCAGAAGCTCTCCGAGCGGCGCGCGGACTCGGTGCGCAAGTGGCTGGCCGCGAACGGCGCGCAGTTGCGCATGAGCACGCGCGGCTGGGGAGAGAAGAAACCCCTGGCTCCCAACACCAGACCCGATGGGAAGGACGACCCCGAGGCGCGCCAGAAGAACCGGCGCGTCGAGATCACCGTGAAGAACGAGTAGGAGGCCCATGCGGACCATGGCTTTCATCGCGCTGGCGCTCGCCGCCGCGGGTTGCGGCAGCGAACAGGGCCGCTCGACGCCCGGCGGATACTGGGAAGGCACGGCGCGCGCGAGCGAGACGCCGATGAAGGATCCGGTGCGCACCCTCACGCGCACGGCGGACGCGGAGTTCTGGTTCACGGTGAACTGGGACGCGGGCCGGAACATGGGCACGGTCTCCGGCGAGGCGGACGCAAAGTACGACGCCGAGCTCAAGGTGGACAACCTGCCCAAGGTCACTGTCCCCACGCCCGGCGGCTCGGTCAAGTTCGAGCCGAGCGTCGGCGGCAAGCTCACCGATCCCGACAACCGCCGCAAGTTTCCCATCGTCGGCGTGCTCTCCGTCGATCCCTCCACGGGCGTCGGGACCCTGCTCCTGCAAAAGGTCAACGCACCCGCGGGCACGCGCAGCCAGCAGCTCGACCAGCAGGCGGGCGGCAGCCGGACCTTCGACTCGCCGATGGAGTTCACCTTGCGCGCCGATCCGGGCGTGAGCGGATCGATCGGCGGGGCCGCCGGCTCGGTGAACTTTTCCTCGAGCGGGCGCGTAGGCGTGGAGAGCCTCGGCGCGGAAGCGAGCGCGGGCGGGGGCAACGTCATCGTGAAGAAGATCCCGATGGCCCCCTTCAGCCCGTTCACGAGCTCGCCCGGCAAGGTGGAGAAGCGTTCGGGCGGGCCCTATGCGGCGTCCTTCGAGGAGAGGGGCGAGAAGCACGCGTTCAAATGGTCGGCGAAACAAGTCGGCGGCGAGCAGCGCGAGGCCCCGAAGCTCTCCCCGGAAGCGCAGCGCCAGGTCGACGCGCTGGTGCGCTCCCTGAAGCGCTGAAGCTAGGCTTTCCCCGCGGGTGGCGGGGCGCGGCGCGGCCTGAAGATCCGCAGCAGCGCCCAGGCGACCAACGCGGCGCCGATCATCGGGAACACGATCCGGTTACCGAAGGACTCGATCTCGTCCAGCTCGTGGCGCGTGATGCTCTTCGAGGGATCCTTCGGGTCGTAGCGCACCGTGACCTTGGCTCCGATGGGCACTTCCCCCGCGGTCCAGGGACTGATGTCGCGGCGCGTCCGCGTCTGTACGCTGCCGGCCGCGGGGAACGTGTAGCTGTAGAACTTGGCGTTGCTTCCCTTGGACCCCTGCCTCTCGGTCACCGTGCCTTCCGCCACCGCGCCGTTGGCCCAGAGCTGTCGCGCCTCGGCACGCTGGAGGCCCGCGCCCAGGGCCAGCACGAGCACGAAGAGGCCCGCGAGCAGGATCACGATCGTATACACCCAGCGCATGGTGGCGATACTGTAGCGCGGGGGCGCGATCGGCGCCGGATGCCCTTCAGGCCGCGGTGAGCTTGGCGTACTGGACCGCGAGCCACTTCGTGCCCTCGGCCCTGAAGCGCACCTGCACGCGCGCATCGAGCCCGCTGCCCTCGAAGTTGAGCACGACGCCCTCGCCGAACTTCGCGTGGCGCACGTTCTGGCCGATGGCGAAGGGATGCGCGTCGGGACGCGACATCTCGAAGCTGGCGCGCGGCGCGCTCGCATAGCGATCGGCGTCGGCTCTCGGCGCGCGCCCGCCGCCCGAGCCCCAGGCGCGGTCGCCGCCGTAGGAGGACGAGCCCCACGAGCCCGACGGCGGGAAGAACGGCTTCTTCTCCGGCAGCACGATCCATTTGCACAGCGGCGCGGGAATCTCGTCGACGAACCTCGACACGATCCCGTAGCGCGGCTGGCCGTGGAGCATGCGGCTGCCCGCGTAGGTGAGGTAGAGGCGCCGGCGGGCGCGTGTGATCGCCACGTACATGAGGCGGCGCTCCTCCTCCAGGCCGCCGTCCTCGTTCATGCTGTTCTCGTGCGGAAACAGGCCCTCCTCCAGGCCGGAGAGGAAGACCGCGGAGAACTCGAGGCCTTTCGAGGAGTGCACCGTCATCAGCTGCAGCGCGTCCTGGCCGGCGGCGGCCTCGTGGTCGCCGGCTTCGAGGCTCGCGTGGGAAAGGAACGCGGCAAGGACCTGCTGCTGGTGCGTGCCCGCGGGCGCCACGTCCTCCTGCGATTCCCCGGCCGGCGTATCGCCGTGCTCGAACTCCTCCGCGAAAAGCGCGGTGGCATTGACCAGCTCGTTCAGGTTCTCGAGGCGATCCTGGCCGTCGCGCTCGGCTGCGTAGTGCGCCTTGAGCATGCTGCGCTCGAGCATCTCCTCCACGATCTCCGCCAGCCGCAGGGTCTGCGTCGCCGTCGCCAGGGAATCGATCATGGCCGCGAACTGCGTGATGGCGTTGCCGCTGCGCCCGCCGACGAGGCCTGCGCGCGCGGCCTTGAGCAGGCTGGGCGCCGCGCCGCTCGCGACCGCCTCCTGGAGCTGCTCGATGCTGCGCGCGCCCACGCCGCGCGCCGGGAAATTCACCACGCGCGTGAACGCCGTGTCGTCGTCCGGATTCGCGGCGAGGCGAAGGTAGGCGAGGGCGTGCTTGACCTCCTGGCGCTCGAAGAACCGCAGGCCGCCGTAGACCTTGTAGGAAAGGCCCGCGCGGAAGAGCGCGTGCTCCAGGATGCGCGACTGCGCGTTGGAGCGGTAGAGCAGCGCCATGTCGGAGAGCGCCATGCCCTCGCGATGCAGCTGCTTCACCTCGTCGATGACGAACTGCGCCTCGTCCGCGTCGTTCGCGGCGGCGAAGACGCGCAGCTACTCGCCCTTGCCCTCGGAGGTCCACAGGTTCTTCCCGAGGCGCGCCTTGTTCTGCGCGATGACGGCGTTCGCGGCATCGAGGATGTTGCCCTGCGAGCGGTAGTTCTGCTCCAGCTTCACCACGTTGGAGATCGCGAAGTCCTTCACGAACTCGTTCATGTTGCCGACGTCGGCGCCTCGAAACCTGTATATGGACTGATCGTCGTCGCCAACAGCGAAAACGCATCCGTTCGTGCCGCCCAGCAGCCTGATCCATTTGTACTGCAGCTTGTTGGTGTCCTGGAACTCGTCCACGAGGATGTACTTGAAGCGCGCCTGGTAGTGCTGCAGCAGGTTCAGGTGCTTCGAGAGCAGCTCGAAGGTGCGCAGCAGCAGCTCGGCGAAATCCACCACGCCCTCGCGGTTGCACTGCGCGTCGTAGTCGGCGTAGAACGCGACCATTCGCCGCGTGAAATCGTCGCCCGACTCCACCGCGTTGGCCCGCAGCCCCGCCTCCTTGCAGTTGTTGATGAAGTTCTGCAGCTGGCGCGGGGGATATTTCTCCTCATCCACCCCCTGGGCCTTGGCGAGACGTTTGATGAGCGCCAGCTGGTCCGCGGAGTCGAGGATCTGGAACAGCTGGGGCAGGCCGGCATCGCGAAAGTGCGCGCGCAGCATGCGGTTGCAGATGCCGTGGAAGGTGCCGACCCACATTCCGCGCATGTTGATGGGCAGCATCGCGGAGAGTCGCGTCAGCATCTCGCGCGCCGCCTTGTTGGTGAACGTGACCGCCAGGACGCCCGCGGGGCTCACCTGCCCCGTCTGGATGAGGTATGCGATGCGCGTGGTGAGCACGCGCGTCTTGCCGCTGCCCGCGCCCGCGAGGATCAGTGCGGATTCGCGCGGCAGGGTGACGGCTTTGTGCTGCTCAGGATTGAGGCCGGAAACGAGGGAGGACATGGAAGAAGTAATTGGGGCAAGGGGACAGAC
>JBKJYC010000388.1:0-2752 GCA_046715885.1 Usitatibacter sp. | reverse complement strand
CGGCGAACGCACCCGGCGGGCAGAGCTTGCCCACCATGCCGATCTCCACGTGCTGGCGATGCGTTTCCTGGAAGTACGGCTCGCGGTTGAAGATCGATTCGAACCGCCACGGCGCCTCGATGAGCGTCTTTGACCCGGGAGGCAGCTTTCCCAGCTCGCGATAGAACTGCGGCATCGGCCCGGGCTTGAGGAAGGGCACGACCTCGTTGTGATCGGGATCGAAGTCGAAGAAGTACACGTAGTGCTCGAAGAACGCATTCGGGTAGGAGAGCGCCGCGGGCAACGGGCCCGAGGCATAGAGGTCGAGCACGAGTGCGGCGCCCAGGGCGGCCGCGGGCCAGCGCCTGCCCGAGATCAGACGCTCGCAGACCCAGGCGAGTCCCACCGCCACGGCGAAGAGCACCAACGGCAGGCACACCAGCAGGTAGCGCGACATCACGAGCGCGTGGTTCAGCCACAAGGCCCCGCTCAGGAAGACCGACACCGCCTGCAGGCCCACGAGCGCCAGCGCGAAACGCGTGGCGCGCGGATGGCGCTTCCATAGCACGCGCGTGCCGATCGCGGCCAACACCGTCATCACCGCCAGCAGAGCCGACCAAGTGGTGCCCGCCAGCATCAGCGCGGTACGCCAGACGCTGTAGACGGAGGGCTTGTCCACGCCGCCTTTCTGCCTCAGGTCGCCCCAATCGTTCACGATCGCGGGCCCCAGCAGGGCCGCGGCGAGCAGGCCGCAGAGCGCGCCGATGCCCACGATCCACGCCATACGCCGCAAATCACGCCGATCGGTGAAGGCCCATTCGAGCAGGAAGTACACCCACACGCCGAAGACGAATGGCATCACGATCAAGTGGAACCACACGGCGAGCACGCCCGTCACCACGTGCAGCACCAGGTATCGCGCGCGGCCATCCTGCGACCAGCGCCATGCCGCCCAGACCGCCACCAACACGAGGCAAAGCGTGATCGCGTACGGCCGGGCCTGACGCGTGAAGAGCACGATCAACGGGGAAACGGCGAGCAGGCCCGCGAACGTGAGGAGCTCCAGCCGGCTCGCATGGCGGCGCGCGACCCACACCGCGAAGGCGCAAGCGCCCACGCCGGCGATCCACGCAGGCCCGATCATCCACGCCTCCGAGAGCCGGCCCTGCTCTGCGACCCACTTGTAGAAGAGCGTGAGCGGGATCGAGTGGTCGGCCAGGCCCAGCGTAGTGGCGATGCCCTTGTAGTCGCTGGTGGAGAGCTTCACCAGCGCGTGCAGCTCGTCGTCGATCAGGATCTGGCGCCCGATCTGGAACAGGCGCAGCCACAGCGCGCCTGCGATAATGACGATCCAGGGCAGGGCTCTCATATGATCGACGGCAAGAAGGTTGTGGTGGTGCTCCCGGCGTACAACGCCGCGCGCACGCTCGAGCTCACTTTCAACGACATCCCGCGCGCGACCGTGGACGAGGTGATCCTGGTCGATGACCGCAGCAAGGACGATACGGTGGCCGTGGCCGGGAAGCTAGGCATCGCGCACATCCATGTGCATGAAGAGAACAAGGGCTACGGAGGCAACCAGAAGACCTGCTACCGCGCCGCGCTGGCCGAGGGCGCCGACATCGTCGTGATGCTGCATCCGGATTACCAGTACGAGCCGAAGCTGATCACCGCCATGGCGGGGATGATCGCCTCGGGCGTCTACGGCGTGGTGCTCGGCTCGCGCATCCTCGGCGGCGGCCGCACCGGCCCGCTGGCCGGAGGCATGCCTGTCTGGAAGTACCTCGCCAACCGCGCGCTCACGGCGGTGCAGAACCTGCTCACCGGGGCCAAGCTCTCCGAGTATCACAGCGGCTACCGAGCGTTCTCGCGCGAGGCGCTTCTGGCCCTCCCCTTGCTCGCCAACTCCGACGATTTCGTCTTCGACAACCAGATGCTGGTGCAGGCGATCGCCCGCGAGATCCCGATCGGCGAGATCTCCTGCCCGACGCGCTACCGCGACGACTCCAGCTCGATCAACTTCACGCGCTCGGTGCGCTATGGCTTCGGCGTGCTGGGCACGTCGCTCGCGTACCGCGCCTGGCGCTGGGGACTCGCCCGCCCCGCGTTCCTCGATTTCCAATCAGACCGCTTTCTTCGCGCCGCGCGCGAGGAAGATCCAGTAGCGGGCTAGCAGGTAGTTCACGAAGAGCACGGTGCCGGTGGTCAGCACTTGCGACACCATGTAGTGGGCGTCGAGGGCGCGCAGCAACACCGCGAAGAGCAGCGCGTTCAGGCCGAAACCGATGGCGAGGCTCACGACAAAGCGCGGGATGGCCACGCGATGCTCCTGCTCGCTTGCGAACACCGCCCAGTAGTTGAGCGGGTACTTCACGCACGCCCCGGCGAGGAAACCGATGGAGGACGCCGCCACCTCCGGCAGCCGCAGTTGGTTGATCAGCACGATCATCACCACGTAGTGGGTCGCCGTCGCGGCGAGCCCGGCCACGACATACCCCGCGAACTTGCCCAACTCCTGGCCGATCATGCCCGCTCCCATTCGGGCTTCCTGCCGAAGCGCGCCGCGAGGAAATCCACGAACGCGCGCACCTTGGGCGGAACCTGGCTGCGCGCGGGATACACGGCGTGGATGCCCAGCTCCGCCATGCGATAGCGCTCGAGCACGCGCTTCAGCCGCCCCGAGCGCAGGTAGGGCGCGGCGTAGAACGTGGGAACCATCGCCAGGCCGAGGCCGGCGGCCGCCATCTCGCATTCGAGCATGCCGTTGTTGACG
>JBKJYC010000387.1:0-4785 GCA_046715885.1 Usitatibacter sp. | reverse complement strand
CCAAGGAAACCGCCCCCGAGGAGCTGGTGAGGGCGATTCGCAAAGTCGCTGGCGGAGGCAAGTACGTGACGACCGCACTCGGCGAGAAGCTCGCCCTCGAACTCGAAGACAAGCGCGCGGGGCCGCTGCACGAGACGCTCTCGGACCGCGAATACCAGATCATGTGGCTGATCGCCTCGGGCAAGACCGGCCGCGAGATCGCCCGCGAGCTGACCTTGAGCCCCAACACCGTCAGCACGTATCGCAACCGTATCCTGCGCAAGATGAAGATGAAGAGCAACGCGGAGCTGATGCGCTACGCCGTCAAATACCAGCTCGTCGACTGATTCGGACGATTCCTACACGGGCATCGGACGCCGGGGCATGGATGCCCGGCGCGATCCCTTCCAACATGGGCCATCCGGGCCATCCGGAACCAGACCGCCCATGCAGCGCAACGACGAGCAGGACTTTCTCGACCGCAGTGAGCTCCTGAGGACGCTGCGCGCCCTGCGCCGGGGCGACTTCAGCGTGCGCATGCCGGAGAACCTCCCGGGCATCGACGGGGAGGTGGTCCAGGTCCTGAACGAGATCGCCGAGGTGATGCAGGGCCGGGTGAGCGAGCTGGTACGCCTCTCCGAGGTCGCGCGCGTGGTGGCCGCGGTGGCGCGCGGGGACCTCACCCAGCGCGTGGCGCTGGAGTCCGACCGCGGGGCCCTCCAGGGGGAGGCGCTGCGCATCGCGAACGTGGTCAACACGATGGTGGACCAGCTGAACGCCTTTGCCTCCGAAGTCTCGCGCGTGGCGCGCGAGGTGGGCACCGAAGGCAAGCTGGGCGGCCAGGCCCAGGTGCCGGGCGTCGCGGGCACCTGGAAGGACCTCACCGACAACGTGAACTCCATGGCGGCCAACCTCACCGGCCAGGTCCGCAACATCGCCGAGGTCACCACGGCCGTCGCCAAGGGCGATCTGTCACGCAAGATCACGGTGGACGTGAGCGGCGAGATCCTGGAACTGAAGAGCACCATCAACACCATGGTCGACCAGCTGAACGCCTTCGCCTCCGAAGTCTCGCGCGTGGCGCGCGAGGTCGGCACGGAAGGCAAGCTGGGTGGCCAGGCGCAGGTGCCCGGCGTGGCCGGCACGTGGCGCTACCTCACCAACAACGTGAATTCGATGGCGGGCAACCTCACCGCCCAGGTGAGGAGCATCGCGGAGGTCACCACTGCGGTGGCCAACGGCGACCTCTCCAAGAAGATCACGGTGGACGTGCAGGGCGAGATCCTGGAGCTGAAGAGCACCATCAATACGATGGTCGACCAGCTGAACGCTTTCGCCTTCGAGGTCTCGCGCGTGGCGCGCGAGGTGGGCACCGAGGGCAACCTCGGCGGGCAGGCGCGCGTTCCGGGGGTGGCAGGCACCTGGAAGGACCTCACCGACAACGTGAACGCCATGGCGGCGAACCTGACCGCGCAGGTGCGCGGCATCGCGCAAGTGGTGACGGCGGTGACGGCGGGCGAGCTCGACCGCAAGGTGGTCTTCGAGGCGCAGGGCGAAGTGGCGGCGCTGAAGGACTACATCAACGAGATGATCCGCGCGCTCAAGGAGACCACGCTCAAGAACGAGGAGCAGGATTGGCTCAAGACCAATCTCGCGAAGTTCTCGCGCATGGTGCAGGGCCATCGCGACCTGAACGCCGTCGCTCGGATGGTCCTCGCGGAGCTGGCTCCGATGGTGAACGCGCAGCACGGCGTCCTCTACTACCAGGTGAACCACGGCACCCCGCCGCACCTGGAGCTGCTGGCGACGTACGCCGCCCTGCCCGAGGCGCTCCCGGCGCGGCTCGCCATCGGCGAGGGCCTGGTGGGCCAGTGCGCGCTCGAGAAGAAGCCGGTTTTCCTGGACGAGGTGCCGCAGGACTACGTGCGCATGTCCTCGGGGCTGGGCTCGGCCATGCCGGCGAACGTGATCATCCTGCCGGTGCTCTTCGAGGGCGGCGTGAAGGCGGTGATCGAGCTCGCATCCTTCCGGCGCTTCGGCCCCGCGCAGCTCGCGTTCCTCGACCAGCTCACGGAAACGCTGGGCATCGTGTTCAACACCATCGAGGCCAACATGCGCACCGAGGGACTGCTGCAACAATCGCAGTCGCTCACGCGGGAGCTGCAGAGCCGGCAGTCGGAGCTCACGCAAACCAACGACCGGCTGGAACAGCAGGCGTACACGCTGCAGAAGTCCGAGTCGCTGCTGATCGGGCAGCAGGAAGAGCTCAAGCTCACCAACGAGCGCATCCAGGAGAAGGTGGCCCAGCTGGCGTTGAGCTCGCGCTACAAGTCGGAATTCCTCGCGACCATGTCGCACGAGCTGCGCACTCCGCTGAACAGCCTGCTCATTCTCGCCCGCATGCTGGGCGACAACAGCGGCGGAAACCTCACCTCGAAGCAAGTCGAGTACGCGCAGAACATCCACGCGGCGGGCGCGGACCTGCTCTCGCTGATCAGCGACATCCTCGACCTCGCCAAGATCGAGTCGGGCACGGTCTCGCTCAACATCGCGCCCGAGCGTGTCTCGGACCTGCTCGACTTCGTCGGCCGCTCGTTCCGGCAGGTGTCGCGCGACAAGGGATTGGAGCTGACCCTCGAGGCCGGCCCTGACGTCCCGGCGGAGATCGAGACCGACGCCAAGCGCCTGCAGCAGATCCTGAAGAACCTGCTCTCCAACGCGGTCAAGTTCACGCAGCAGGGCAGCGTCTCGCTCCGGGTCGTGCCCGCGCGTTCGGGATGGACCCCGGGGCACGGCTCGCTCGACCGGGCGCGGCGCGTGCTCGCCTTCGAGGTGAGCGACACCGGCATCGGCATCGCGTCGAGCAAACAGCAGATCATCTTCGAGGCGTTCCACCAGGCCGACGGCAGCACCAGCCGCGAGTTCGGCGGCACCGGACTGGGCCTGTCCATCAGCCGCGAGCTGACCCGGCTGCTGGGCGGCGAGATCCAGGTAAGGAGCGTGCCCGGCAAGGGCAGCACCTTCACTCTCTACATGCCGCTGCCCGAGCCCGCCGCCGCATACGCCGGCCTGGGCGGGCTGGCGCCGCCGCTGGAGGTTCCCGAGGACGACCGCGAAACGCTGCAGGTCGACGACCCTGTCGTGCTCATCGTGGACGAGGGCGCGAGTTTCGCATCGACGCTGGTGGACCTGGTGCACGGGGCGGGCCTGAAGGCCATCGTGGCATCGAGCACCGCCCAGGCGCTCGCGATTGCGCGCGAGGCGCGGCCGGCGGCCATCTCCCTCAACCTGAATCGCGGCGACCTGCGCGGCTGGTCCGCCTTCGAGGCCTTGCTGCGCGATCCGGCAACGCGCGCCATTCCCGTGAGTGCGTACCTGGTCGATTCGATCGCCAAACGCTGCCTGCACGTCGGGGCGCGTGGCGTGCCCTTGCAGCCCTCGGATGCCAAGGTCCTGGAGCGGGCGCTGGCCGTGGCCAAGGACATGGGCGGCGTCCGGATCGAGTCGGTGGCCCTGGTGGAACGCGACCGCGTGCGGCGCGACGAGATCATCGCGTCGCTCCACGCCGAGGGGGCGCGCTCCACGACGATGGACCGCGGCTTCGAGATTTTGGGCTCCCTGCGCCGGACTCCTTTCGACGCGCTGGTGATCGGCCGCGTGCCCGGCGGGCACGAGTCGTCCCTCGAGTGGCTGCAGGAAGTTGCCGAGGCGCTGCCGCCGGTCTCTCCGCCGATGATCCTGCTCGAGCCCGATGCGCCGGCGGTGGTGCTGCCGCGAATGGTCGAGAGCCTCGCGGAGCTGCTCGAGGAAACGGCGCGCTTCCTGCACCGGGAGGTGCGCAGCGCCAGGGTTGCGCAGCCCGAGGCGCCCGGCACCCCGCGCCGCGCGCCGCGGAGCCTGGCGAAGCGCAAGGTACTGGTCGTCGACGACGACATCCGCAACATCTTCGCGCTCGCCAGCGCGCTCGAGGGGTACGGGATGGAGGTGGTCGAGGCCGAGAACGGCAAGCAGGCGATCGAACGGCTGCAGGCGGATGGCGAGGTCGACATCATCCTGATGGACCTGATGATGCCGGAGCTCGACGGCCTGGACACGATCCGCATCATTCGCGGGCTGGACGAATTCCGGCACCTCCCGATCGTCGCGGTCACCGCGAAGGCGATGGCGGGCGATCGCGAGAAATCGCTGGAGGCGGGCGCTTCCGACTACGTGGCGAAGCCTGTCGACATGGCGGAACTCCTGGCCACGATGGGCCGGCTCCTGCCGGCCGCTGACGCTGCTACCCAACCAACACGGAGGCACGGAGAACACGGAGAGCCACGGAGAACTGCTTTCTGAAGTCAGGTCGTGGTGGATGGGGCCTCAAGCTATCCGTTGCCTTACTCCGTGGCCCTCAGTGTTCTCCGTGCCTCCGTGTTGGTTGGGTAGAGGTTTAGGTTACAAAAGTGTTCTAAAACCCTGTTCCGCAAGGAGTAAAGCCGCTAGACTGGCCCCACAACAAAGGAGGAGGGGCCTTTTGAAACCGACCGACATCGGTCATCCGGATTACTTCCACAAGGTAGTCGACTGCCAATGGGCGTGTCCCGCCCACACGCCTGTTCCCGAATACATCCGGCTGATCGCGCAGGGCCGCTACGGCGATGCGTACATGGTCAACTGGAATTCCAACGTCTTCCCGGGGATCCTGGGACGCACCTGCGACCGGCCCTGCGAGCCGGCGTGCCGGCGCGGCCGCGTCGAGGAAAACAACGAGATCGAGGGTGGCAACGGCAAGGCTGAGCCGGTCGCGATCTGCCGCCTCAAACG
>JBKJYC010000386.1:0-3317 GCA_046715885.1 Usitatibacter sp. | reverse complement strand
TGGTCGAGACATCGTCGGGCTGGGTCTTGCGAAAAGGCAGCGGCGTGATGCACCGCTTGCACCGGCGTGGGCGCACCTTCGTGAATTCGCGATCGATGATCGCGAACAGATTTTCCATCGATACCGCTTCGCGCGCCATGGATCTTTGAGGTTGTGCTTGGTGTAAGGCTTCCCCTTCTCCTACAAGAGTCTGCCTTGGGCGCGCCCCTGGCTAGAGGACTGCGCTGTCAGGGTGTCACGCACTCGACTACAAAGCTGTACGCAGTAATTGACGCCCGGATTCAGCCTGTCTGATTCCGGAAGGTAGCGGCGTCCCGCGAGAATGGGCGAGACCTCCACGAAGGATTGCTCCATGGCCATGCGACAGACCCAAACAGAGATGAGACAGGCCCAGACCGGCGGCTTTCGCCCCGGTACGCACGCTCCCGCGCCCGGGACCGACCGCGTACGCGCCTACGACTACTGGCGCATCAACGTCGACCAGGCTTGGGAAATGCGCTTCTGGACCCGAGACCTGAACTGCACCGAGCGCGCGCTGCGAGATGCGGTGGCGCAGGTGGGCAACACCGCCGCGTCGGTACGCATGTACCTGGCACGCAACTCACGCAACTAGGGTTTCAGGCGCCCCCGGGCACGCGTCCGGCCACGCTGGCCACCGACGCCGCCAGCTCGGAGGGCTCCACCGGCTTCGCCACGTGCACCAGGAAGCCCGCACGCAATGCGCGCGTGCGGTCTTCCGAACGCGCGAAGGCGGTCAGGGCGACGGCAGGAACGCGGCCCCCCTTCGCGGCACCCAGGGCGCGGACCCGGCGCAACAGTTCGTAGCCGTCCACATCCGGCATGCCGATGTCGCTCACCAGGACGTGCGGCCGCAGCGACTCGATGAGCGAGAGGGCTTCCTCCGCGGAGCCCGCGGTGCTGACCTCCGCTCGGCAGTCGGTGAGGACGCGGCGAACGAGGTCGCGCGCATCCTCCTCGTCGTCCACCACGAGCACGCGCAGGCCGGCGAGATCCGCGAGCGCGAGGTCCACGGCCACGGCGGGCGGCGAGGTCGGGTGACGCGCACCGGCCGCGCCGTCGCGGCGAACGACCGCAATGGGGAGTTGCACCGTGAACGTCGAGCCCTGGTCCACGCCCGCACTGTGGACGCGCACCGTCCCGCCGTGCAGCTCGACCAGGTGCTTCACGATCGACAGGCCGAGCCCGAGTCCGCCGTAGCGGCGCGTCGTGGAAGCGTCGGCCTGCTGGAAGCGATCGAAGATGTGGGGCAGGTACTGCGCCTCGATGCCGATGCCCGTATCCACCACGCTGATCTCGAGGTGGGAGTTCACCCGCTCGAGGACCACCTGGACCTTTCCGCCGCGCGGCGTGAACTTGATGGCGTTGGACAGCAGGTTCCAGATGATCTGCTGCAGCCGGCCCGGGTCGCCCGAGATCGGATGTGCCGAAGGATCGAGCGCCTTCTCGAAGCGGATGCCCTTGGCGTCGGCCGCGGGCCGCGCCGATTCCATGGCGGCCTCAATGACCCCGACGGGCTCGACCGGCTGGATGTCCAGCCGCACCTTTCCCGAGGTGATTCGGCTGATGTCGAGGAGGTCCTCGATCAGCTGCGTCTGCAGGCGCGCGTTGCGCTCGATGGTCTCCAGCCCCTTGTGCATGTCCGACTCCATTGCGCCGGTGCGGCGCAGGATCTGCGACCAGCCGAGGATGGCGTTCAGCGGCGTGCGCAACTCGTGGGAGAGGGTGGCCAGGAAGTCGTCCTTCAACTGGCTCGCGCGCTCGGCCTGGCTGCGCGCTGCGCGCTCGCTTTCCACCAGCTTGCCGCGCTCCTCGTAGAGCCTCGCGTTGTCGATGGCCACCGCGGCCTGCGCGGCGATGCCCTGCACCAGCCGCTCGGAGCGCTCGGTGAAGACACCGGCCGTCGAATGCCCGAAGAAGAGGCCGCCGATCACCTCGCCGGAGCGGGACCTGACCGGCACCGCGAGGTAGCTGCGCACGGGCAGGTGTCCCTTCGGCATGCCGTGGTGGGGGGCCCATTGCCCGTAGCGGGGGTCGAGGGTCACGTCGTCGGAGCGGATCGGCCCCTCGCCGCGGAAGGTCGGGCCGAACAGCTCCCTCGCACGCGGCTGTCCGAGTTTCTCGAATGCTTCCCGCGGCGCTCCGGACAACGTGTAGAGCAGGAACGACTCGCCATTGTCGTCCGTCGTGTTGTAGAAGAAGGCTCCGAACTGCGCGCCGCTCAGCTCGGTGGCCGCGTCCGTTACCGCCTGCACGACGGCTTCGAGGTCGAGCCGCGAGGCGAGCGCGGTGCCGGTGCGGTTGACGAGCTCGAGCACGCGCGTCTCGTCGCGCAGAGCCTCCTCGACGCGCTTGCGCTCCGTCACGTCCTGGACCACGGCGATGAACTGCCGCGGCTTGCCCTCCGCATCGCGAAGGGTCGTGACGGTGGTCAGCGTCCAGACCGGTTGCCCATCCTTGCGCACATAGCGCTTCTCCTGCGCATAGTCGGGAAACGTGCCCGCCAGCAGCCCTTCCGCGTTGGCGCGGCTCGTCGCCACGTCCTCGGGATGGGTGATGTCGGCGAAGTGCAGGCCCGGGAGCTCATCGCGCGCGTAGCCGAGGATGTCGGCGAACTTCTGGTTCACCTCCTCGAAGCGGCCGTCGAGACCGGCTACGGCGATGCCCGCGGCCGCTTGGCTGACGACCGCGCGCAGCCGCTCGGCCGTCGCGCGCAGCTCCTCCTTCGCGCGATCCAGCTCTTCCTCGGCGCGCCGGCGCGCGGCGAGGATGGATGACGAATTGCGCAGCGCGACATCGCGCAGCAGGCTGTCTTCGGCATCCGTGGGCACTAGCGGCTCCCGAGCACCTGCGCGGCGAGCGCCGTGCCCTGGACGCGGGCACGGATTTTCGCGAAAGCGACCTCTCGAGTCGTCGAGACGTCGTCGCAAAAAGGCGAATAGCCGCAGTCGTCGGTGGTGCCGAGCTGCGCCAGCGGGATGTACTCCGCGGCTTCGAGAACGCGGTCGCGCACCTCCTCGGGACTCTCGATGTGGGGCTGGATGGTCTCGATCACGCCTACGAAGATGCGGTGCTCCGGCTTCATGTACTTGCGGATGATCCCCAGGACGCGCTTGCGGTCCTTCTCGCCCGCGAGCGCGATATAGAAGTGCGTCGCCTTCAGCTCGAAGAGGCTGGGGAGGAGCTCCGCGTAGTCGACGTCGGCGCTGTGGGTCGAGTCGCGATCGGCGCCGGGGCAGGTGTGCACGCGGATCCGCTCGCGGTCCACGGGGTTGAAGCGCGAGAGCGCGAGGTTGTTC
>JBKJYC010000385.1:0-3766 GCA_046715885.1 Usitatibacter sp. | reverse complement strand
GCGTCGTGCCGCCCACGTAGGTGAAGTTCCATCCGAGGCCCAGCAGCACGAGGGCCCACCAGAAGTTCGCCACCTGCTGGCCGGAGACCGCCACCGCGACGCACGCGAGCTCGATCGCCACGCCGGCGACGATCACGTTCAGCACGCCGAACCGCTGGATCAGTGCGCCGGTGAAGAACGACGGCGCGAACATCGCCACCACGTGGGCCGCGATCACGCCGGCGGCGGCGCCGTACGGATACCCGCAGAAACCCATGGCGAGCGGCGTGGCCGTCATCAGCAGGGTCATGACGCCGTAGCCCAACCCCGCGCACGACGCGGCGACGATGAAGACCGGCTGGCGCACGATCTCGCCCAGCGGCCGACTTCCCTCGCGCGCTCCTTCGTCCTTCGGCGCCGGAATGGCGAGGAAGGCGATGATCGCCATGGCGAGCAGGCAGAAGCCGAAGAGCGATGCGTACGACGCCATGAACCGCACCTGGGCGAGGTCGATGGTGAGCTTGCTCAGCTCCGGCCCGACGATTCCGCCCACCAGGCCGCCGGCCAGCACCAGCGAGATGGCCTTCGCCTTGAAGTCCGCGGGCGCGGCGTCCGCGGCGGCGAAGCGGTAGTACTGGCCGAAGGCGTTGTAGACGCCGAGCAGGAACGTCCCGATGGCCAGCAGCGCGAAGCTCGATTGGGCCATCGCCAACGTGGCCACGACGGAACCGATCAGGCCGAAGAGCCCTCCGGTGAGAAATCCGTTGCGCCGTCCGACGCGCTTCATCCAGAGCGACGCGGGATACGCCGCGAGCCAGCCGCCGATCACGTACGTGGTGGCGGGCACCGTGGCCAGGGCCTTGTTCTCGGCGAGCGCATAGCCGGCGAGCGCGCTGATGGCGATCAGCGTGACCGCGTTGGTGAGCAGCAGCGCCTGGCAGCAGGCGAGGAGAAAGACGTTGCGGCGGGCTTGGTCCACCGTCAGAGCGGCTGCTTGCGAAACGTCATCGAGGGCACCGCTTCGGCAGGAGCGGCGCTCGTTTGAGCCAGCGAGGCGGTGGCTGCGAGCAGCGCGAATGCGAGGACGGCCGTGCGGACCATGGGACCTCCGGATTGACCAGGGTGCCCCCTATAATGCCCGGATGAACTATCGACGACTCGGCCGCTGCGGCCTCAAGGTGAGCGAGCTCTCCTTCGGCTCGTGGGTGACGTATGCGAACCAGATGGACACGATCGCGGCGCGCGAGTGCATGGCCGCCGCCTGGGATGCGGGCGTGAACTTCTTCGACAACGCCGAGGTGTACGCGAACGGCAAGAGCGAGGAGATCATGGGCGAGGCGCTGAAGCAGCTCGGCTGGCCGCGCATGATGTACATCGTCTCGACGAAATTCTTCTGGGGCATTGTCGACGCTGCCCACACGAAGAACACGCTGAACCGCAAGTACCTGATGGAGGCGATCGACGGCTCCCTCAAGCGCCTGCAGATGGACTACGTGGACATCGTGTACTGCCACCGTCCCGATCCGCACACGCCGGTGGAAGAGACCGTGTGGGCGATGCACGACATGATCGACCGCGGCAAGGCGCTCTATTGGGGCACCTCCGAATGGAGCGCCGCGGAGGTCCTTTCGGCCTTCCAGGTCGCCGAGAAGCACCACCTGCGCAAGCCCGTGGTGGAGCAGCCCGAGTACAACCTGTTTCACCGCCGGCGCGTGGAGAGCGAGTACCAGCACCTCTACAAGGACGTGGGGCTCGGGCTCACCACGTGGAGCCCGCTCGCCTCGGGGCTGCTCACCGGCAAATACCGCTCGGGCGTGCCCGCCGGGAGCCGCGGTGCCATCCCGCGCATGTCGTTCCTGCTGGAAAAGCTCACCGACAAGGGGCTCAACGACTCGGTGGAAAAGCTCGAGGTCATCGCGAAGGAGCTCGGCTGCACGCTGGCGCAGCTCGCCATCGCGTGGTGCGCGAAGAATCCCAACGTCTCCACGGTGATCACGGGCGCCTCGCGCCCCGAGCAGGTGCGGGAGAACATGAAGGCGGCCGGCGTGATCGCGAAGCTGGACGCCGCGCTGATGAAGCGCATCGACAACGTCACCGTGTTCCTCGCCGACCCGGAAAAACCCTAGGGAGGGTCAGATCAGGGTCGGAGTCGACTCTGACCCCGGTTTCTAGGCGGGGCGGGCGAATTTGGCGAAGGTGACGAGGTTCCCGCCCGGCTCCTCGTACGTGATCTCGTCGGAGTCGTAGAAGGTCGTGTGGCGTTCGACCACGACCTTCGATCCCTGCAGCTTCGCGATCACCGCCTCGAGGTCGTCGACCTCCTTCATTTGGGCTGGGTTCCCGCCTGCGGGAATGACGGTTAGTCGGTGACGGCGCCGAGGCTCGCGGTGCCCACGAGCTTCGCGTACTTGCCGAGCACGCCCCTGGTGTACCTGGGCGCCGGCTGCTTCCAGGCCGCGCGCCGCTTCGCGATCTCGCCCTCGTCCACGTTCAGCTGGATGAGGCGCCTGTGCGCGTCGATGGTGATCGCATCGCCTTCCTTCACCAGCGCGATGACGCCGCCCTCGAAAGCCTCCGGCGTCACGTGTCCCACCACCATTCCCCAGGTGCCGCCGGAGAACCGGCCGTCCGTGATGAGGCCCACGGATTCGCCCAGCCCCTTGCCGACCAGCGCGGAGGTCGGCGCCAGCATCTCGCGCATGCCCGGACCGCCCTTCGGCCCCTCGTAGCGGATCACGAGCACGTCGCCGGCCTTGATCCGGTCGGCGAGGATCGCATCCATGCAATCCGGTTCCGACTCGAACACCCGCGCGGGCCCGGTGATCACCGGGTTCTTGAGCCCCGTGATCTTGGCCACGCAACCGTCGGGCGAGAGGTTGCCCTTCAGGATCGCGAGGTGGCCCTGCTCGTACATCGGGTTGTTCCACGGGCGGATCACGTCCTGGTCCTTGCGCGGCTCGTCCGGGACGTCCTTCAGGTTCTCCGCGACGGTCTTGCCGTTGATGGTGATGCAGTCGCCATGGATGAGGCCGTGTACCAGCAGCATCTTCATCACCTGCGGGATGCCGCCGGCCTTGTGCAGGTCGACCGCGACATAGCGCCCCGAGGGCTTGAGGTCGCAGAGCACGGGGGTGCGCTGGCGGATGCGCTCGAAGTCGTCCAGCGTCCACGGCACGTCCGCGGCGTGGGCGATGGCGAGCCAATGCAGCACGCCGTTGGTCGAGCCGCCCGTGGCCATGACCACCGCGATCGCGTTCTCGATCGCCTTCCGGGTGACGATGTCGCGCGGCTTCAGCCCGCGCTTCACCGCCTCGACCAGCACCTCCATGCTCCGGGCGGCGCTCTCGCGCTTCTCCTCATCCTCGGCGGCCATCGGCGAGGAGTTGGGCAGCGACATGCCGACGGCCTCCACCGAGGAGGACATCGTGTTCGCCGTGTACATGCCGCCGCAGGCGCCGACGCCGGGCAGGGCCTTGCGCTCGATGCAATCGAAGTCCTCCTTCGACATCTTGCCGGCGGTGAAGGCGCCCACGGATTCGAACACCGAGACGATCTGCAGGTCCTGGCCCTTGTGGCGGCCGGGCTTGATGGTGCCGCCATAGACCAGGATCGACGGCACATTCATGCGCAGCACGCCGATCATGGCGCCCGGCAGGTTCTTGTCGCAGCCGCCGATGGCGAGCACGCCGTCCATCATCTGGCTTTGCGTGGCGGTTTCAATGGCATCGGCGATCACTTCGCGCGACACCAGCGAATACTTCATGCCCTCGGTACCCATGCTGATGCC
>JBKJYC010000384.1:0-8204 GCA_046715885.1 Usitatibacter sp. | reverse complement strand
CGACATGGGCAAGGTGATGGGCGCCGTGAAGCCGAAGGTGACGGGGCGCGCGGACATGGGCAAGGTCTCCGCCCTCATCAAAGCGAAGCTCGCGAGTTGACGGCTCGCGGGGGATAATTCCCGCAATGATCCCGCAGGACTTCATCCAGTCGCTGCTCGGTCGCGTCGACATCGTCGATGTCGTCGACCGTTACGTGAAGCTGAAGAAGGCCGGCGCCAACTATTCGGCGTGCTGCCCCTTCCACAACGAGAAAACGCCGTCCTTCACGGTGAGCCCGTCGAAGCAGTTCTACCACTGCTTCGGGTGCGGGGCGCACGGCAATGCCATCGGATTCCTGATGGAGTATTCCGGGCAGACCTATCCGGATGCGATCCGCAGCCTCGCGGAGACCGTCGGCATGCCGGTGCCCGAAGTACAGGGCCACCGGCCGCAGGCATCGCAAGCGCCGGCGCTCACCTCGCTGATGATGGACGCGCTGGGTTTCTACCGCGCCGAGCTCAAGAGATCGTCGGTGGCCATCGAGTACCTCAAGAAGCGCGGCCTCTCGGGCGAGATCGCCGCGCGCTACGGCCTTGGTTTCGCTCCCGACGGCTGGCAGAACCTCGAAGCCGTGTTCGCGGACTACAAGGCGGCGGTGCTCAAGGACACGGGGCTGGTGATCGACAATGAGCAGGGGAAGAGATACGACCGCTTCCGCGAACGCGTGATGTTCCCGATCCTCGACGCGCGCGGCAACGTGATCGGTTTCGGCGGCCGGGTAATCGGCCCGGGCGAGCCCAAGTACCTCAACTCGCCGGAGACGCCCCTCTTCGAGAAGGGCCGCGAGCTCTATGGGCTCTACCAGGCGCGCCGGGCGATCCGCGACGCGAACCGCGTCGTGGTCGTCGAAGGCTACATGGACGTGGTCGCGCTAGCGCAGCACGGCGTGGAGAATGCGGTCGCCACGCTGGGCACGGCCACGACCCCGGTGCACGTCACCAAGCTGCTGCGCCTGGCGGACAACGTGGTGTTCTGCTTCGACGGAGATACCGCAGGGCGCAAGGCCGCATGGAGGGCGCTGGAGGTGTCGCTGCCGGTGCTGGCCGACGGGAAGGCCGTGAGCTTCCTGTTCCTGCCGGCGGAGGACGACCCCGACACGTTCGTGAGGCAACACGGGCGCGACGCGTTCGTGAAGGAGTTGGACGCCGCGCGGCCGCTGTCGCAATTCCTGCTGGGCGAGCTCGCCGCGCGCGTGGACATGAAGAGCGAGGAGGGCCGCGCGCGGTTTCTCGCGGAGGCCCGACCGCTGGTCTCGAGGATCGCGGCGCCCGCGCTCGCGGCGCTGGTTCGCCAGCGCCTGGGCGAGATGAGCGGGCTCTCGGCGCAGGACCTTGCGGCTCTCATTCCGCGCGAATCACCCGCGCCTTCGGGGGCGTTCCCCCCTCGCTTGCGGCGCGGCGAGCCCAAGTCCTCGCCCTCAGCGGCCGAGCAGCGCCGGATCGTCGGGTTGCTGGTCAACCACCCGGAGCTGGCCCGCCAGGTCAAGCTCCCAGCCGGCGGGCGTGTGACACCTGATCGCGCCGAAGTGCGTAGCGTGATCGAGCGGATCCAGGAAGCAGGCGCGGGTGTTACCCCCGCGATGGCGCTGGAGATCTTCCGGGGGTTGCCGGAGGAGGAGGTCGTGACCACTTCTTCCTCGGGCATTGCCCAGGAGCTGTCGGCCGGAGATTTCGACCCTTGGCCGGAAGTTAGTGGCTACTTCCGCCGCTGGATCCAGGAAGAGGAGGACGAGGAGCTCCGGCAGCTGTCGGTCCTCATCGAGCGCGAGCAGGCAAGCCCCGAGGCCCGGGAGCGCTACGGGGCCCTGCTGCAGTCCCGCAGCCGTCGAAACGAAGCCCAGGAACCCCAGTCAAAAGTTTGATATAATTGTCGGTTTTCCCGATCGCCCGTGGGAGCCCCGCTTGAGCAAACCCTCCAAAGAGCACAAGGCCGAGATCAAGCTGGCCGAAGTCGAGGCGCAGAAAAAGCGCCTCAAGAACCTGATCGTGCTCGGCAAGGAGCGCGGCTACCTGACGTACGCCGAGATCAACGACCACCTGCCGGACGACATGACCGACGCCGAGCAGATCGAAGGTGTGGTCACGATGCTGGCGGACATGGGCATCGCGGTCTATGACGAGGCCCCGGACGCCGAGCAGCTGCTGCTGAACGAGGCGGCGCCCGCTGTGGCCGATGAGGCGGTGCTGGAAGAGGCCGAGGAGGCGCTGTCACTGACCGTCGACTCCGAATTCGGACGCACGACGGACCCGGTGCGCATGTACATGCGCGAGATGGGCTCCGTGGAGCTCCTCACGCGCGAGGGCGAGATCGAGATCGCCAAGCGGATTGAAGATGGCCTGAAGCACATGATCCAGGCGATCTCGTCGTGTCCGACGACCATCGAGGAAATCCTGCGCCTTGCGGACCTGATCGAGCGCGACGAGATGCGCATCGACGAGCTGGTCGACGGCCTCGTGGATGCGGACGAGGAAGCCCTCGCCGAGCAGGAAGCCGCCGAGGAAGCCGAGGAGGAGGTCGAGGAAGAGGAGACCACCGAGGAGGAAGACGCCGAGATGGCGAGTGCCGATCTCGAGCGCCTGAAGCAGGACTCCCTCGTGCACTTCAACAAGATCCGCCGGCTGTACAAGAAGATGAAGAAGATCCTCGGCGAGAAGGGTTACCGCTCGCGGGCCTACAAGGACCTCCAGGAGGACATCTCCAACGAGCTGCTCGCGATCCGCTTCACCGCGAAGCAGGTCGAGCACCTTTGCAACGGGCTGCGGCACTTGGTTGAACGTGTTCGTTCACACGAGCGGGAGATCATGGATCTCAGCACGCGCAACGCGAACATGCCGCGCGCGCACTTCATCAAGGTATTCCCGGGCAACGAGACCAACCTCAAGTGGGTGGGCGAGGAGATCGCCTCGGGCAAGGGCTTCGCCAAGGCCCTGGAGCGCTTCAAGCCGGCGGTGATGGAGCAGCAGGAAATGCTCATCCACCTCCAGAAGGAAGTCGGCATCCCGATCCGCGACCTGAAGGAGATCGCCCGCCAGATGTCGACGGGCGAAGCGAAGGCGCGCCGCGCCAAGCGCGAGATGATCGAGGCGAACCTGCGCCTGGTGATCTCGATCGCGAAGAAGTACACGAACCGCGGCCTGCAGTTCCTCGACCTGATCCAGGAGGGCAACATCGGCCTCATGAAGGCCGTGGACAAGTTCGAGTACCGCCGTGGCTACAAATTCTCGACCTACGCCACGTGGTGGATCCGCCAGGCCATCACGCGCTCGATCGCCGACCAGGCACGCACCATCCGCATCCCGGTGCACATGATCGAGACGATCAACAAGATGAACCGCATCTCGCGCCAGATCCTGCAGGAGACCGGCCAGGAGCCCGATCCCGCGACGCTGGCGGTGAAGATGGAGATGCCCGAGGAGAAGATCCGCAAGATCCTGAAGATCTCCAAGGAGCCGATCTCCATGGAGACCCCGATCGGCGACGACGACGACTCCCATCTGGGCGACTTCATCGAGGACCAGGCCGGGCTTGCCCCCGCGGATTCCGCGCTTTACGCCAGCTTGCGCGAGGCGACCAAGGACGTTCTCGATTCCCTCACGCCGCGTGAAGCGAAGGTACTGCGCATGCGCTTCGGCATCGAGATGAACACCGACCACACGCTGGAAGAGGTGGGTAAGCAGTTCGACGTCACGCGCGAGCGCATCCGGCAGATAGAGGCCCAGGCCTTGCGCAAGCTGCGCCATCCGTCGCGCTCGGAGAAGTTGCGTAGCTTCCTCGAGGGCGAGAGCTGATCCGCCTCGGGAACTCGCGCAATCCAGACTAGAATGCCCGCGCAAGCGGGCATTCTGATTTTCAGGGCCTGTAGCTCAGGTGGTTAGAGCAGGGGACTCATAATCCCTTGGTCCCTGGTTCGAATCCAGGCGGGCCCACCCTTTTTCCTCAATTGATTCGGGGAAAACCTTCTCCACCCAAATCAACACTCTACGTCCTCATTTTGGCATTGTTTTCTACCCAAGGTACCATCGCACGCCGACGGGGGCTGCCTTGATTGCGGCGGCTGCGCCCTCTGTCGGTCTGAGCGGTTTGACAACCAAGCGGCAAAGCGCAGACTTCCTCGCTGACGCGCTCCCGTGTTTCTCGCTTCGGGCAACCCGGCAAATCTAGCGACCGCGCTTTGGAGGTGATGAATGAACGCTTCGCCGGCGGAGTCACTGGCCAAGGAAGTCTTGGCCGGCACTTATGCCCCCGCGCAGTTGGACGACTGCAAGCCCGGGCTTCCCCTTGATCGCAACCTTCATGTCGTGCGCTTCGTACAGTTCTTTCTCATTGCGAATCCGGCGCTGGATCTTAAGTGGTCGAAGGAATCGGAATACTTGATCCTTCAGCAGCACCGCCTCGCCGGAGACGCATCCAGCTCCGATAAGGCGATTGTCGATCGTGTGGTTACTCCTATTGCGAGAGCCATCACAGATGATGTCCTGAGAGGCACGTATCCAGACGGCACGGACGGCCGCATTTACGACCACCTTCCCGATCCTGCAGACAAGAAAGTCGGGGTCGATCGCATCCGGGCGGTCGCTCTTTCAGGGGCAATGCCCGGTTATCAACCCAGCATGGCTGAAGCAGAGCTGCGTCGTGATTACGCGAGTTGGGCGACGGAAATCGTGCAAGAGCGCCTTCTGGATGCGATCGAGCCCTTGGAAAGAAGCGGTTTCCTGATGAAGGCATCGCCTGCGAGTGAGTTCAAGATCACTCCAGTTTTCATTCAGGGCGTTCTCGCCGACCACCTCAAAAACGTCCTCTTGCCGGCCCCGTACCAGCCTTTCGCAAATCCCCATCCCCACGTCGCCTTCTGCGTCACATTCGAGCAAATCTGGGAGCCAAAAGGGTATACGCGAGGCGAGTTGATCAACACGATCAGCCTTGCCCCCGGCGAGCAATTGACCTTGGAGGTTCATTCTTGGGACAAGACGACGTTCAAGAGCGAAGAGGAGCTGGCGACCGAGTCCGAGATGCGGGTCAGCGAGAACCTGACCGAGCGCGATGTGAAGACCGTCACGCGCCAGGTGTCGACGGATTTCAACGTGAAGGGAGAAGTGCCGCTGAAGGTTGGGAAAATCTCCGGAGGCGCCGACCTGAAGACCGGCATGACCAACTCGCTCGAGCAGACCCGCGAAAGAACGGTCCAGGCGTCCAACGCCATCAAGAACTCGCGGAAATTGAAGATCGAGGTTTCCCGTGAGGTAGGCCGCGAACAGAAACAGACTCGCGTCATTTCCAACACCAACCGCTGCCACACACTCAACTGCCAGTACTTCGAGATCATCTCCAACTACCTGGTAACCACCCAACTGGCCTCAGTGCAGCCATGCCTGCTAATGCCGAACACGCGGTTCAAGGTCACGGCGGCATGGGTTCTCTGCCATCAGGACATCCTGACGCAGGCCCTTCTCGACAAGACGTTCCTGCCTGGTTTCCAGGCCGCGAAGGTCCTCGAGACCGAGATCCGCTACCGCGAGATCAAGAAAGAGGAGGCCAAGGCCTCAGGTGTCGTGGCGGATCCAGTGCAGGCTGAGCTGCAAACCCACGTCGATGCCATCGTTGCTTCCTACAAGTCGATACGCAACGCGCTGGACTCGGTGATTTCGGCGGCCAAGGGCCCGAAGGATCCGATATTTCACGTGCATATTCCCTTGTGGGGCACGGCCTTGGCGGTTTACGTCACCATGAAGTGCGGCGTCACAAAGATTCGGCGAATGCTCTACATGGCAATGCTCCAGGCGAATCCCGTCGCAGTGAACGCGCTGAAGAAACTGGGCGCCGACTCAACCGCCAAGCCGAGCGTCGCGTTAAAGGCTTTCTTCTCGGCCGTCACGCCGCGGGACTATCAATACAACGCCGTGAACGCCACGGTTGCCAACGCGCTCGATGCGATCGGCATTCCCGGGAAACTGGTCGACGCTTTGCTCCAATTCAACATTTTCAGCTGGGTCGATTTCGCCGCCGACGATGCCGGCCTGTACAACGACGTGAAAGCGGCGGGCGATGCGCTCGATGCGGCATGGGGATTGCCGCCCGAGACGACGCCTGGGCCCGTGGCGGAGGGTTTCACCACCATGGAAGTTGCCGAGGCGCGCGTGGTCTTCGAGCAGCTGGCTTGCCACATTGAGGACAACTGGGTTCATTACCTGCAGGCGGTGTTGCAGCACGAGCACCCCGATCAGCGCTTCCTTCGCCTTCAGAGACATGGCGCGGTCGCCGCTGTCCTCGACAATGACCTGCTTGGCTTTCTCGGCCACAAGTCGGCTTACCCCATCAACGACCTGAAGCCGCTCAGCAAGGCCATTACCATCGACCTCGAGGAAATGCTGAAGGACGTTTCGATCCCGGCTGGCGATCCGCAGCTCGTCTCGGTACCAACCCAAGGGACCGTGCTCGAAGCGATGGTGGGGCAATGCGACGCATGCGAGGAATTCATCCACATAAGCAGAGACCTCGACCTGCGAACTCAAGAAGCAAAAGCACGCCAGGAAGAAGCGGAGGCAGATCGCCGGCAGGCCCGGCTGGACGCGGAGCCGCCGGACCTTTCCGACCCCCGTGCGACCTCGGCCGGGACCGTAACCGTCAACGTTGGCGAGAAAGCCGACCCGGCTCCCGGAGGCTAGGCATTCCCCTCACGCGCGGCTTCATCGATCGGCCTCCGCCAGACGGCGATCGGCCTTCCGCTATCCGGCGGCCGAGGGCTCGGTCGCCGGATGACGACTTCGAGATCCATCCCCCGCGCACCTGGGCTTGGCTGCAGTATTGCCGAGAGCTGGATGCCCTTGAAGCCCAGCTGCAGCATTCGCCGACCATCGCAGATGCGGCCAAGAGAAAACGACGTGATGAGCTAAGGAACGACATCGTTTCCTTGAGCACGCAGGAACTCGACTTCGAGAAAGACGCAGTCCCGATCCAGCTGCAACAGGCGAGCGCAGAAGTCGAACTGTTTCGAGGGAAAGTCGAAAGCGCTTTGCCCAAAGACAGTATCTGGACCGCGCTCGCCAAGTCAGGGGGACAGGTATTGGAGGGCGTCGGCGAAGGGGCTGGCAACTTGCTTGCGGAAGGTATCGGCAAGGCCATCGAAGTCGTCGCGGAGTACGTGCAGCGAAGCGATGAAAGAGATCGAACCGTTCGCACACAGCAATGGCACGAAATCGAGCAGCGGCTGCTTGCCCGCATCAAGGTCTGGGAAGAAGCCGTGACGCGCACCTTCGAGTATTACGCGGGTCATTGTCGCGCTGCGCTCGGGCAATTCGCGTCCGGCGACAAGGATTGCGCCTCGCTTCGCGAAGAACTCGACAGGCGATTCGATCAGTGGGAGCAGCTGCTGCAACAGGCTTCGGATGAATTGCTCGTGGTCCCGTTGCAGAACACGATCAAGCAGTTTGATAGCCGGTATCGGGCTCGCACTGCGCCGGTGAGCGATTACCAGCGCGGAACCGCAAAGGAGCCTCACGTCCAGGCGGCACCGGTGAATTTCAATCCCGCGTCATTCGCGCTCACGGTGCCGAGAACATGGCTCAGCCAACAGAATTGCGCTGGTTTCGATGGCATGCGCGACCAGGTTCATGCCCTACAGGCGGAAATCGCCGCCCACCCGGGTGACACGGCAAAAAGGAAGCAGCTGCACGAGCTCGACGACACTCTGACGGGGCAGCTCGACGCGACCGTGGAACTTGGCGGCCGCGTAATGCTGGTTCAGGAGCAGATTTTTCCCAGTGTCATGGACGATGTCGGCCGGGCGGTCGAGGAATTCATGAACACGATCGATGAACATTTCGTGCCCGATTATCCCAAGGGCAGCGTCGTCGCGGAGGCCGGAGAGCCGGCGGGAAAAATTCTAGCGGCGATTCTTGCCGACAAGGAATTCGGTCCCTTCAAGTTGGGCGACCTTCAGGGAAGAGTGATCGATGTGAGAATCACGGCCGAAACGGCGCGAAGGGGAGGCGAGTTCGCGTCCGGTATCGCCAAAGTGCTGAAGGGGGTCGTCGAGGCCCTGGACGCCCTGGAAGAGCGGGAGCGCAAGCTTAGAGAGGAGGGCTGGAATCTCATCAGGCGCGATTTAACCCGCACGATGAGCACTTGGGAGAAGGCCATGACCACCGCGTTCGACACTTACGTCGAG
>JBKJYC010000383.1:0-6224 GCA_046715885.1 Usitatibacter sp. | reverse complement strand
GGACCGCGGCTCCCGCTCGCAGCCGCACGAGGTCGTGCACCCACGTCTGCATCCAGTAGATGGTCCGGTCGAGCGCTGGCCGGTCGATACGCACGGCGAAGGCGAGCGGATCGGCTCCCGAGGCGCGCGACAGCTCGCCCAGCACTTTGCCGCGCAGCTGGGCCTCCTCGGGCGCGGCGAGCTCGGCGGCCAGCAGAGGCGCCCCGCCGGCGACGGCGAGCGCGGTTGCGGCGTCGGCCACGCCTTCGGCCTGCAGCCAGGCGAGCGCGTCGCCTGCCGCCGGCAGAGGCAGCACGAGCCTGCGGCAACGGCTGCGGACGGTGGCCAGCAGGCGCGCGGGCTGGTCGCTCACGAGGACGATCACGGTGGCGGGCGGCGGCTCCTCGAGCGTCTTCAGCAGCGCGTTCGCCGCCGCCGGATGCAGCGTCTCGGCGGGGCGGATCAGCAGCACGCGAAAGCCGGAGCGGTGCGTGGTGAGCGCGATGAAGTCCGCCTGGGCGCGGATCTGGTCTACTTTGATGACCAGGCTCTTCTTCGCCTCGGGCTTCGCCGCCGCCTCCTCTTCGTCGTCTTCCTCGGCCACCTCGGGAATCACCTCGCGGTAGTCGGGATGGTTGCCCTGCGCGAACCAGCGGCACGAATCGCATCTGCCGCAGGCCAGCACGCCCTGCGGCGACTCGCAGAGCAGCGCGTTGGCGAACGCGCGGGCGAACTGCGTCTTGCCGATGCCCTTGCGGCCGTGGACCAGCAGCGCGTGGGGCATGCGCTCGCGCTCGGCGAGAAGGCGCTCGAGCGCCGCGCCATGCCAGGGAAACGGCCTCATTGCAGAACCGGCTGCAGCGCGGCGTCGAGCTGGGCTCGCACTTGCTCGAACGTGCCGGAGGCATCGATGACGCGTATGCGGTCGCGGTATTCACGCGCGCGCTCGAGGTAGGCCTCGCGCACCCGCCGGAAGAAATCGACCTGCTCGCGCTCGAAGCGATCGGGTTCGCGCTTGGCGCCGCGCTGGCGCTGCGCCGCGATGCCCGGATCGACGTCGAACAGGAACGTGATGTCGGGCTCGAGCGCGGGCTGCATGGCCGCGACGAGCGCCTCGAACACGGGCCGCGGCAGCCCGTGGCCGCCGCACTGGTAGGCGTAGGTGGAGTCGGTGAAGCGGTCGCAGACGACCCACTCGCCCGACGCGAGGGCGGGCTCGATCACACGTGCCAGGTGCTCGCTGCGCGCGCCGAACATGAGGCAGGCCTCGGTGCGCACGTGCATCGGCTCGTGCAGCACCAGCGCGCGCAGCGCCTCGCCGAGCTTCGTTTCCCCGGGTTCCCGGGTCTCGACCACGCCGACGCGCTTCTCACGCACGCGATCGGCGATATGCGTGAGGTGCGAGGACTTCCCCGCGCCGTCGATGCCTTCGATCGTGATGAACCTGCCGCGCACCGTCACCCTCTGCCGAGCTGAAATTTCGCCACCGCGCGATTGTGCTCCTCGAGCGTGCGCGAGAACTGGTGGGTGCCGTCTCCCTTGCCCACGAAGTAAAGGTACTCCGACTTCGCGGGACGCGTGGCCGCCAGGAGCGAGGCGGCGCCGGGCATCGCGATGGGTGTGGGTGGAAGGCCGTCGCGCGTATAGGTGTTCCAGGCGGTGTCGGTGGTCAGGTCCTTCTTGCGGATGTTGCCGTCGAACGCCTCACCCATCCCGTAGATGACCGTGGGATCGGTTTGCAGCCGCATGCCCTTCCTGATGCGGTTCGCGAACACCGAGGCGACCAGGGCGCGCTCGCCGGCGCTGCCGGTCTCCTTCTCCACGATCGAGGCCAGGATCAGGGCCTCGTAGGGCGACTTGAGCGGCACGTCCCGATCGCGCGCCTCCCAGGCTTCGTTGAGGCGCTTCTTCATCGCGCCATGCGCCCGCTTGAGGATCTCGACGTCGGAGCTGCCCGGCGCGAAGCGGTATGTGTCGGGGAAGAGCCAGCCCTCGGAGGAGCCCTCCGGGAGGGCGGCGGCGGCGCGGATCTCGTCCATGGATTTGCCCGCGAGCGTCTGCCGGATGCGGGGATGCTGCCTCATCAGCGAGAGCCACTGACGCAGCGTCGTGCCCTCGATGAAGGCGATCTCCACGGCGACCACGTCGCCACGGTTCAGCTTGTCGAGCAGCTCCACGGGCGTGGTGGGTTTCTCGACGCGGTAGGTTCCCGCCTGGATCGCCTTGTCCTTGCCCAGCGCGCGGCCGAGGATCCAGAACGAGTGCGCCTCGTGCAGCAAGCCGTCGTCGGCCAGGCGCCGCGCGAGGCTGCGGAGCGAGGCGCCGCTCTTCACCGTGAACTCGTAGCCGGCGCGCGGCGGGTCGAGGCCCATCGAGGCGAAAGCGAAAATCCACGCGATCGCCGCGACCACGCCAAAGACCAGCAGCACCAGGAGGATCCTAAGCTTCGCGCGCATCGTCATCTTCGATCAATGCCTGCAGGCGGCGCGTGACGGGGCCCACGCCCCACGTCCGATCGTCGAGGGCCACCACCGGCCAGAGGCCGATGAGGCTGTTGGCCACGAATACCTCGTCGGCATCGCGCAACTCGTCGAACGCGATGTCGCGGGTCTCGCAGGCGAGGCCCGCGGCGGCCGCGAGGTCGCGGACCCGGTCGCGTTGCGCCCCGGCGACCCCGCAACGCGAGAGGTCGGGGGTGGCGAGGGCGCTCCCGAAGATCAGGAACACATTGCTCATGGTGGCCTCGATGAGACCGCCGCGCCGGTCGCCCAGCAGGCCTTCGCGGATCCCGGCGTCGAACCACTCGGCGCGAGCCATCACGTTCTCCAGGCGGTTCAGCGTCTTGACGCCTGCGAGCCGCGGCTGGTCGGCAAGCACCAAAGTGCAGCGGCGCACGCGGATCCCGCCCTGCGCGAGCTCGGGCGGGTAGTCGGGTGGCGCAAACGCGGCCACGACGCGCGTGGGCACGGTCTCGGCGGGCATCGAGTAGCCGCGTCCGGACACCCCGCGCGTGACTGTGATCTTCACGATGGCGCTCGCGACGGCGACTCGCGCGATCTCGGTGCGCAGCAAGGCCTCTTGCGGGACGGGCAGCTCGAGCGCCTGGCAATCGTGGGCGAGGCGGCGAAAGTGCCGGTCCCAGTTGAGCGGACGCCCCCCGCGCACGAGCAGCGTGCGAAACACCCCGTCGCCGAAGGCGAGCCCACGGTCCAGCGCGGACACGCTGGCCGAAGGTTTTCCGTTGACGAGGACGAGGGCCGTCACTTCCGGTGGCGGCGGGACGGCGCGGCTAGCGAAGGCGCCGGAACGCGAGGGTTCCGTTGGTGCCGCCGAAGCCGAAGGAATTCGACAGCGCGAAGTCGATCCGCATGTCGCGCGCCGCACCGGCGACGTAGTCGAGGTCACAGGCGGGGTCCGGCGTGACGATGTTGATGGTCGGCGGCGACTTCTGGTGGTGGATGGCGAGCACGGTGATCACCGCCTCCAGACCGCCGGCGGCGCCGAGCAGGTGGCCGTGCATGGATTTGGTGGAGTTCACCGCCATCTTGTACGCGTGTTCGCCGAACGCCGCCTTGAGCGCCGCGGTCTCGTTCGCATCGCCCAGCGGCGTGGAGGTGCCGTGCGCGTTCACGTATTGCACGTCGGCGGGATTGGCGCCCGCGTTTCGAAGGGCGGCGAGCATCGCTCGCCGCGGGCCATCCATGTTCGGCGCGGTGATGTGGTTCGCGTCCGCGCTCATGCCCAGGCCCGCCAGCTCCGCATAGATGCGCGCGCCGCGCTTCTTCGCGTGCTCGTATTCCTCCAGGATCATCACCCCGGCGCCCTCGCCCAGCACGAAGCCGTCGCGGTCCTTGTCGAACGGGCGCGAGGCGGTGGCCGGGTCGTCGTTCCTCTCCGAGAGCGCCTTGCACGAGCAGAAGCCGCCCACCCCCGACATGTTGATCGTGGCCTCGGCGCCACCGGCGATCATCACGTCCGCGTCCCCGTACTCGATCACGCGGCCCGCATCTCCTACGCAATGCGAGCTCGTGGTGCAGGCCGAGACCATGGAAAGGTTGGGGCCCTTGGCGCCGAACTGGATCGAGATCATGCCCGCGACCATGTTGATGATCGATCCGGGCACGAAGAACGGCGAGATGCGACGCGGCCCCTTGGCGATCATCTCGCGGATGTTGTCCTCGATCATCGGCAGCCCGCCGATGCCCGAGCCCATGTTCACGCCCACGCGCTCGGCGTTGGACTCGTCGATCACGAGGCCGGCGTCGTCCAACGCCATCTTCGTGGCCGCGAGGCCGAAGTGGATGAACGTGTCGGAACGCCGCGTCTCCTTGGGGTGCATCCAGTCGACGGCATTGAAGCCCTTCACTTCGGCGGCGATGCGCGTGGGCAGCACGGCAGCGTCGAAGCGCGTGATCGGGCCCACGCCCCCGCGGCCATTCACCAGGTTGTCCCACGCGGCCTCGATGCCGATGCCGACGGGAGAGACCACGCCGAGGCCGGTCACGACGACTCTTCGCTTGGTCATTAAGTCATTCCGGAACGCTGGGGGTGCGGGGTTTCGGGAGGCCGCGGACGCGGCCCCGCGAGGCAACGGGTAGGCGCCCCGCACTTACGGCTTGCTGTGGGCCTTCACGTAGTCGATTGCCTGCTGCACGTTGGTGATCTTCTCTGCTTCCTCGTCGGGGATCTCGCACTCGAACTCTTCTTCGAGGGCCATCACGAGTTCCACGTTGTCCAGGGAGTCGGCGCCAAGGTCTTCGACAAAGGAGGATTCGTTCTTGATGTCGGCCTCGGCAACGCCAAGTTGCTCGGCGACGATCTTCTTCACTCGGGCTTCGAGATTGTCCATCTACTTCCTCCGGTTTCCTGTTTCTGAGAGTTCTGGTGAGAGGCAAAAAGCGCGACATTCTACCATCTAATCCATGTACATCCCGCCGTTCACGTGCAGCGTTCCGCCGGTAATGTAGCCCGCGTGCGGCGAGCACAGGAACAGCACCGCCTGGGCCACGTCGTCGATCCTTCCGAGGCGCCCGAGCGGCACATGCTGGACGAGATTCTTCGCCTGCTCCTCGCCCAACGCGCGGGTCATGTCGGTGTCGATGAAGCCCGGGGCCACGCAGTTCACCGTGATGTTGCGGCTGCCCACCTCGCGGGCGAGCGCCTTCGTGAACCCCATCGCGCCGGCCTTGGATGCCGCATAGTTCGTCTGCCCGGCGTTGCCCATGTGGCCCACCACGGAGGTCACGTTCACGATCCGCCCGCCGCGCGCCTTCATCATGCCGCGCAGCACCGCACGTGAGAGTGCGAAAACGCTCTTCAAGTTCGTCGCCTGGACGTCGTCCCACTCCTCGTCCTTCATGCGCGCGAGGAGGTTGTCGCGCGTGGCGCCGGCGTTGTTCACCAGGATGGCCACCGGGCCGAACTCGCCCTGCACGCTTTCGATGAAGGCGGCGCAGGCGGCAGCGTCGCGAACATCGAGCACCTTGCCGGCGCCCCTGGCGCCCGCGGCGGCCAAGGCCTTTGTAATCCCTTCTGCCCCCTTCGCGGTCGTGGAGGTTCCGACCGCGGTCGCGCCCGCCTTCGCCAGCACCTGCAGGATGCCTTCGCCGATGCCTCTGCTGGCACCGGTGACGATCGCGACTTGTCCGTTCAGCATGGGTGACTCAGCCTTTCGTGGCGGCCGCCGTCAACTCGGCGGTGGTGTTGAGTGCCAGGACCTCGGCCTTCCCGGCGATGCGCTTGGACAGGCCCGCGAGCACTTTGCCCGGCGCGCATTCCACCATGCGCATCACGCCGTGCGCGGCGAGGAAGTGCACGGTCTCGATCCAGCGCACCGGATTGTAGAGCTGCTCCACCAATGCCTGGCGAATGCGCTCGGGATCGGCGAACGCCGCGACGTCGCGATTTTGCACCACGGGTACAGTGGGCGGGACGAGGGCAATGCCGGCGAGCCGCTCGCGCAGCCGCTCGGCCGCGGGCTTCATCAGGCTGCAGTGCGACGGCGCGCTCATCGGCAGCATCAGGACGCGTTTCGCGCCTCGCTCCTTCGCGAGCGCCATCCCGCGTTCGACCGCGCCACGATTTCCCGCGATCACGACCTGGCCCGGCGAGTTCAGATTCGCGGGTTCGAGCACCTCGCCCTGGGCGGCCGCGGCGCACACGTCCTGGATCGCCCCCTCGTCGAGGCCGAGGATGGCTGCGATGCCGCCGGTGCCCTCGGGCACGGCCTCCTGCATCGCCTGCGC
>JBKJYC010000382.1:0-8773 GCA_046715885.1 Usitatibacter sp. | reverse complement strand
GCGGTGGTCGGTATGCAGCGAGACGGCTTCGAGCAGCCCGAGGTGATCCCAGGTGCCGGCGCCGACCTCCTCGGTGAGCCAGCCGCGCGGCAGCTCCGGGGCCATGAGCTGCGCCGCCGACAGCGCCTCGAACGAGAATGAGGAGAGCAGCGGCGGCACCGGAGAGCCGCGCCAGAACTCCGCGGCAAGCGCCGCCACGTGCGCGCCGGTTTCCTGCTCGCGGCCCGGGCTGGGCTTGATCTCCACGTGCGCCGCGGTTGCCTGCGCCTTCAACAGCCGGGCCGCCTCGTCGAAGCGTGCGATGCGCTCGCCGCGATGCTCGGCGGAGTGCCACGCGCCCGCATCGAGCCGGTCGAGGGCCTGCCAGTCGAGGAGGCCGGCGTCGCCGCGTCCGCTGGTCGTGCGCTCGAGCGTCGCATCGTGCAGGAGCATCGCGACTCCGTCCTTCGAGAGCTTCACGTCGAACTCCGCGGCGGTGTAGCCCAGCGATTGGCCGAGGCGAATTGCCGCGAGCGTGTTCTCGGGGGCCAGCTTGCCGCCGCCCCGGTGGGCAACGAGTTTCGGGTAGGGCCAGGGCTTCATGGGCGCGTGATGAGAGGGGCGATGAGGAGGAACGAGAGATAGGCGTAGAGCGCGGCCAGCACATCGTCGAGCATCACGCCGAAGCCGCCGGGGACGCGCTTCTCCAGCTGCCGGATCGGGAACGGCTTCCAGACATCGAACAGGCGGAAGAGCGCGAGGGCCACGAGCTGCAGCGCCACGCTCGCGGAGGCGAACGCGGCGAGGGGGAGGAATGCCACGACCTCATCCCACACGATCGCGCCGTCATCGATGGCGCCGAGCGCGCGCCCGGTGCGCTCGCAGGCCCAGATCCCGAGGAGGAAGAGCGGCGCGGCGAGCAGGGCGATCACCAGGGGTGCCAGCGCCAGCTGCAGGATCCAGCACAGCCCCAGCGCCACCAGCGTGCCGAACGTGCCGGGAGCGAACGGCACCAAGCCGGCGCCGAACCCCAGGGCGATGAAATGCGCGGGATGCGCGAGCAGGAACCGCGCGTCAGGACGACGCGAAGTGGTCGAATCCGCGCCCATCGATGGTGACCGGCTTGCCGTCGGCGTCGACCAGGCTCACTCCCTTGCCCTTGGCGATCGTCCCGATGCGCGTCATCTGCACGCCGAGGACGTCGGTCAGGTCCTCGATCGATTCGCGCGAGTTCACCGGCGCGGTGAAGCACAGCTCGTAGTCGTCGCCGCCGGCCACGATCGCGGTGAGCCCCTCGTGCGAGTCGATGTGCCTGGCCCCGATCGGGGAGACCGGAATGCGCGCCATCTCGACCTTGGCGCTCACCTTGGACAGGCGGCAGACGTGGCCCACGTCCGCGAGCAGGCCGTCGGAGATGTCGATTGCGCTGGTCGCCATGCCGCGCAGCGCCTGGCCTAGCTGCACTCGCGGCGTGGGCTCGTAGAGGCGCAGGACCGCTTCCTTGTAGTCGACCTCGTCGAGTTTGATGCGCCCGTGCCGATGCGCAACCGCGAGCGCCGCGTCGCCGATGAGCCCCGAGACCCAGATGTCGTTGCCGGGCTTCGCGCCCCCGCGACGCAGGGCGGCGCCGGCGGGCACCTCGCCCATGATGGTCACGGTGAGCGACAGCGGACCGCGCGTGGTGTCGCCGCCGATCAGCGAGACATTGAACTCCTCGGCGAGATCGAAGAAGCCTTTCGCGAACGCGGCCAGCCAGTCGTGGTTCACGGTGGGCAACGTGAGCGCCAGCATGGCCCAGTAGGGCATGGCGCCCATCGCCGCCATGTCCGAGAGGTTCACCGCGAGCGACTTGTGGCCGAGCGTCTCCGGATCGACGTCGGGGAAGAAATGAGTGCCGGAGACCATCGTGTCCGTGGATACGGCCAGGTCCATTCCATTGGAGACGTCCACCAGTGCGGCGTCGTCACCCACGCCCAGCACGGCATTGGCCGCGGGTCGCGTGAAGTGCCGCGCGATGAGGTCGAACTCGGAGGTGAGCTTTTCGGTCATGCGGATCTCGTCCTGGACTTGAATTCGTCGGGGCGCGCCTGCGCGGCCAGCTTGTCGAGCACGCCGTTCACGTACTTGTGCCCGTCGGTGCCGCCGAAGCGCTTGGCGAGCTCGATGCCTTCGTTGATCGACACCCGGTAGGGGATCTCGAGCGCGTGGAAGAGCTCCCAGGCGCCGATGAGGAGGATCGCTTTCTCCACCGGGCTCACCTCGCCCCACTTGCGGTCCACGAGCGGCTCGATCCGCGCGCGCAGGCCCTCGTGCTCGCGGATGACGCCGTTCAGCTCGGCGCGCAGGAACTCCTGGTCCGCACCCTCGAAATGCTCGAGCTCCGAGAGGTTCGTCAGGATTTCCACAGGGCTGGCATGGTTCATCTGCCATTGGTAGAGCCCCTGCAGCGCGAATTCGCGCGCTCGGCGGCGCGGCGCGATCTTCATGCGCCGATGGCCTTCAGCGTGTTGGCCATCTCCACCGCCACCCGAGCCGCCTCCGCGCCCTTCACCGCCGCCCTCGCCTTCGCCTGGGCTTCGTCATTGGTGGTGAGCACCCCGTTGGCGATGGGAACGCCGGTCTCGAGCTGCACGTCGAGCATGCCCCGCGCGCTTTCGTTGGCCACCACCTCGAAGTGGAAGCTATCGCCGCGGATCACGGCGCCGAGTGCCACCAGCGCGTCGTAGCGGCGCGCGAAGCCGCGCCTTTCGAGCGCGAGGTTCTGCAGCACCAGGGGAAGCTCGAGTGCGCCGGGGACGCTCAGCACGTCGATGTCGCTGGCGGCGACGCCCAGCTCCACCAGCTGGCGGTCGCAGGCGGTGAGCAGCTCGCGCACGATCTCCTCGTTGAAGCGGCTCCAGACGATGCCGATGCGCAGCCCTGCGCCCTTCAGGTCGGGGGTGAGCACGGTCATGGGATTTGGGTGTGCACGGCGTGAATGGGAAGAGCTGAAGACTCGGGGACGTGACTCGGAAACAAGGTGGAACTAGACGGCTTTCACGGCGCTCGCATCGTCGGGAGAAACGTACTCCACCACCTCGAGGCCGAAGCCCGCCATGCTCGGGATCCTCTTCGGGCGCGCGAGCACGCGCATGCGGCCCACGCCGAGGTCCTTCAGGATCTGCGCGCCGATGCCGTGCAGGCGCGGGTCCCACTTGCGCGCGCGGCGCTCGCGCGGAGCGCCGGCCAGGCGTTCCAGCGTCTCGCCCGTGGCCTCGTGGCGGCGCAGCAGCACGATCACGCCTTCCTTGTGGTGCGCGACGATGCGCATCGCGTCCTGCACCGAATAGGCATGGCGCGCCGCGTCGAAGTCGAAGAGGTCGAGGGAGACGAACGGCTCGTGCACGCGCACCAGGATCGGCCTGCCCGGCGCGGGCTCGCCCTTCACCAGCGCGTAGTGCATCTCGTCGGCGGCGCTGTCGTGGTAGACGACCAGCCGGAACGATCCATACGGCGTGGAGATTGGCTTGTCCGATACCCGCTCGACCAGCTTCTCGGTCTCGAGGCGGTGGCGGATCAGGTCCGTGATGGTGCCTACCTTCATGCGGTGCTCGGCGGCGAACGCGATCAAATCCGGCAGCCGCGCCATCTCGCCGTCGGCCTTCATGATCTCGCAGATGACCGCCGCGGGCGTGAGGCCCGCGCGCTCGGCGAGGTCGCAGCCCGCTTCGGTGTGCCCGGCGCGGACCAGCACGCCGCCGTTCTGCGCCATGACCGGAAAGATGTGGCCCGGCTGCACGATGTCCGAGGCGCCGGCGTGCTTCGCGGTGGCCACGCGCACGGTGCGCGCCCGGTCGGCGGCGGAGATGCCGGTCGTGACTCCGCTCGCGGCCTCGATGGACATCGTGAACGCGGTGCCATGGGGCGAGCGGTTGTCGCTCACCATCAGCGGCAGGTTCAATTGCGCGCAGCGCTCCTCGGTGAGCGTGAGGCAGATGAGGCCACGGGCATGCGTGGCCATGAAGTTGATCGCCTCGGGGGTCACGAAGTCCGCCGCCAGGACCACGTCACCCTCGTTCTCGCGGTCTTCCTCGTCCACCAGCACGACCATGCGGCCGTGGCGGAGCTCGTCGATGATTTCGGTCGTGGGGGAGATCGCCATGACCGCTATTTTGCCCGAATCCCGCGGGCCGGGCGCTTCAGGAGGGGCGGCGAACGCCTCCGATGCGCCCCGAGTACCGGCAGCCGTCGCTCGCCGCGGTGTCGATGCGCGCGCTGAAGGACGTGATCTGCGTATCGATGCCGAAGGCGTTGAACGAGCCGTTGCTGCCGTTGGAGCAGGAGTAGGCGCCGCTCATCAGGCCATAGTGCCCGCCCTGGCCGTAGGCGCCGTTGTACGTGCACGAGAACGCGGAGGTCACGAGCGACATCGTGGCGCTCCCGTCTCCGTGGTTGACGGTAAGGGTCCCCGGCTCGTCGCGCGGACCGTTGCCGGACGGCGCCGGGCAGCTCGAGTAGGTGCCCGACTGGCCGCCGAGGTAACTGCCCGTCATGTTGTTGATCCGCCACGTCTGGCGTACCACGATCTTGGAGACGGAAACGCCATCGACCGAGTACACGAACGTGCCCGACGTGAGGTTCGTGAGCGTGAAGGTGGCGGTGCCCACCTGGCGCGTGTTGACGGCCGCCGGATTGAAGGTCGCGGCGCCGAAGTACGGCCCGGTGGTCTGGTGGAGGGGGCCGGCGAAGGCGAGGTTGCCGCCGGGCACCGTAAGGCCCGCCTGCAGCCCGGACGCCACATACCAGATGGGTTGGTTGTTGGGTCCATAGACGAACAGCACGGCGAACACCGTCTCTTGCTGCTGGTAGAGGCTCACGCCCCAACCGGACTCCTGGGGGTTGTACCAGAGGTCGCTGGCATCGGTGGAAATCGGCGTGGCGTGAGCAGCGCACGCCAGGAGCGCGGGCGCGAGGGCCGAGCCGGCGCGATGTAATTTGTTCATGCGGTTCTCCGTTTGCGCGAGAAATCCGGCAACGGTCAATTCCGCTCGCCGCTCCCCGAGAGGCGCTCGATGTAGCGCGCCATCATGTCGACTTCAATGTTGACCCGCGCACCACCCATGAGGTTCCGCAGGGTGGTCACCGACCGCGTGTGGGGAATGATGTTCACCTCGAAGCGCGGCCCGCGCACGGCGTTCACGGTGAGGCTGACACCGTCCACCGTGATCGAGCCTTTCTTCGCGATGTAGCGCGCGAGCTCCGCGGGGGCCTCGACCACGAGGCGGAAGCTTCCGCCCAGCGGCTCGATCTCGACCACGCTGCCGACCGCGTCGACGTGGCCCTGCACGAGGTGCCCGCCAAGGCGGTCCGAGAGCCGCAGCGACTTCTCCAGGTTCACCTCGCGGCCCGCCTCGAGCCCGGCCGTGACCGCGAGGGTCGCGCGCGAGGTGTCCACCTCGAACCCGGATGCGTCCTTCGCGACAACCGTGTGGCAAACGCCCTGGATCGCGATCGAGTCACCGGGCGCGACGTCGTCCATGCCGAGCAAGGGAGCCTCGATGCGAAGCCGCAGGCCGTCGCCACGCGGCTCCGAGCGCACGATGCTCCCCAGGGCGGTCACGATCCCCGTGAACATCAGATTCCCAACCGCATCGTGATGCGCAGGTCGGCGCCGACGCTGCGCACGTCGATGATTCGCGGCTCGATCGCCGCGCCCAGATCGGTGAGCTCGGGCAGCGCGAACAGGCCCTGGGCGTTGTCGCCGAAGAGCTTCGGCGCGAGGTAGAGCACGATCTCGTCGACCACGCCCGCGGCCAGCAGGGAGCCGCTCAGCTTGGCGCCGGTCTCCACGGTGACCTCGTTGAATCCGCGCTCGCCCAGCGCCCGGGCGATGGCCGCCAGGTCCGTCTTGCCCGGCTTGTCGGGGGCGACGGGCGCGGCCACGACCTCGGCGCCAAGCGCTTCGAGGCGCCGGCGCTTTTGCGCGTCCCCGCTCACCGTGAAGATCAGGATCGGGTCACCCTGGAGCAGGCGCGCGCCGGGGTCGATGTCCAGGCGGCTGTCGATCAGGATGCGCCGCGGCTGGCGCCGCACCGGGACGTCGCGAACAGTGAGCCGCGGATCGTCGCGCAGGACCGTGCCGATGCCGGTCAGCATCGCGCACGAGCGGGCGCGCAGCGCGTGCACGTCGCGCCGGGCCGCCTCGCCGGTGATCCAGCGGCTCTCGCCGTTGGCGAGCGCGATGCGCCCGTCGAGGGTGGCGGCGGCCTTGATGCGTATCCAGGGACGCCCCTTGGTCATGCGCGTCACGAAGCCCAGGTGTGCCTCGCGAGCCTCGTTCGCCATGAGGCCCAGCTCCACGGGAATGCCGGCGGCGCGAAGCCGCGCGGCGCCCTTGCCGCTCACCAGCGGATTCGGATCCTCGAGCGCGGCCACGACCCGGCCCACTCTCGCCGCGACGAGCGCATCGGCGCACGGCGGCGTGCGGCCGTGGTGGCTGCACGGCTCGAGCGAGACATAGACCGTGGCGCCCTGCGCAGCCTCGGTGCAGGCAGCCAGCGCACGCGCCTCCGCGTGCGGCTCGCCAGCGCGCTCGTGCCAGCCCTCGCCGAGGAGGCGTCCTGCCCGGGCGATGACGCAGCCCACGCTCGGATTGGGCGTGCAGGTGTCGCGGCCGCGGGCGGTCAACGCCAGCGCCCGCGCCATGAAGGCGTGGTCTTCGGCGCAGAAGCTCAATGGACCCCCGCCCCCCGATGACAACTCTCGGGGGCAGGCTGCGCGGCGATGACGGCCCCTGCCGTCACTTGTCGCGGACCTCGCGAATCGCATCCCGGAAGTCGTCCACGTCGGAGAAGCTCTTGTAGACGGATGCAAAGCGGATGTAGGCCACCTTGTCGAGCTTGCGCAGCTCCTCCATCACCATCTCGCCCAGGCGGCGCGAATCGATCTCGCGCTCGCCGATGGCGAGCAGCTTCTGCTCGATGCGCGTGATGGCCGCGTCGACCAGCTCGGTGGTGACCGGGCGTTTGTGCAGCGCGCGCTGGAATCCGGTGCGCAGCTTCGGCGAGGAAAAGTCCTCGCGCACACCATCGGTCTTCACGATCTGCGGCATGCGCAGCTCGGCGGTCTCGTAGGTGGTGAAGCGCTTGTTGCAGATCTGGCAACGGCGCCGCCGCCGGATGGAATCGCCCTCCTCGCTCACGCGCGAGTCGATCACCTGGGTGTCCTCGGCGCTGCAGAAGGGGCACTTCATCGCGTCTCAGGCCATCCCGAAGGTCGCGCGCATGGCGGGGCCATAGACCGGGAAGCGCGCGCACAACGCGTTGACGGCCTGACCCACCCTGGCGAGCGCGGCGGAATCGCCCGCGGCCTCGAGGGCGTCGGCGATCAGGTTCGCCACCTGCCGCGCTTCGGCCTCCTTGAAGCCGCGCGTGGTCATCGCGGGCGAGCCGATGCGCACGCCACTGGTGACGAAGGGCTTCTCGGGGTCGTTGGGAATGGCGTTCTTGTTCACCGTGATGTGCGCCTGGCCCAGGATCGCCTCGGCGTCCTTGCCGGTGACTTTCTTGGGGCGCAGGTCCACGAGGAAGAGGTGGCTCTCGGTGCGGCCCGAGACGATGCGAAGCCCGCGCCCGATCAGCGCCTCCGCCATTGCCTGCGCGTTCAGCGCTACCTGCCGCTGGTACTCCCTGAAGGCGGGCTGCAGCGCTTCCTGGAAAGCGATGGCCTTCGCCGCGATGACGTGCATGAGCGGCCCGCCCTGCAGCGAGGGAAAGATGGAGGAGTTGAGCGCCTTCTCATGCTCGGCGCTGGCGAGGATCACGCCGCCGCGCGGCCCGCGCAGCGTCTTGTGCGTGGTGCTGGTGACGAAGTCGGCGATGCCCACCGGGGAGGGGTAGACGCCCGCGGCGATGAGCCCCGCGTAATGCGCCATGTCGACCATGAGGAGCGCCCCGACCTCGTCGGCCACGTCGCGGAATCGCTGCCAGTCGGTCTTCAGCGCATAGGCCGAGGCACCGGCCACGATCATGCGCGGGTTGAATTCCTTGGCCAGCGCGCGGACCTGGTCGTAGTCGATCTCCTCGCTCGCGTTGAGCCCGTAGGCGACGGATCGGAACAGCTTGCCCGAGAGGTTCACCGAGGCGCCGTGCGTGAGGTGGCCGCCGTGCGCCAGCGACATCCCGAGGATGGTGTCGCCGGGCTTCAGCATCGCGAAGTACACGGCCTGGTTGGCCTGCGAGCCGGAATGGGGTTGCACGTTCGCGTACTCGGCGCCGAAGAGCTTCTTCACGCGCTCGATGGCGAGCGTCTCGGCTACGTCGACGAACTCGCAGCCGCCGTAGTAGCGCTTGCCGGGGTAGCCCTCCGCATACTTGTTGGTGAGGACGCTCCCCTGCGCGGCGAGCACCGCGGGGCTGGCGTAGTTCTCCGAGGCGATGAGCTCGATGCCCTCCTCCTGGCGCCGTCCCTCCGATTGCATTGCGCTCCAGATCTGCGGGTCGACGGCGGCGATGGTGTGGGAGTCGGCGAACATGGATCCTCATCGGGCGCGTTGCGCTCCACGCCGTCGGGAAGTGATTGAAAGACCGCAAATTTTAACATGCGCCCTCCGGCTCACTCGGCGTGCGGTCGAGGCCCGCGCCGTCTTCCATCACGCACAGGTGCGCGAGGCCTAGCGTTTCCAGCCATTTCGCGCCGCCCACCGCCCCTTTCAGCATGGCGACGGTGGTCGCGGACCCGGCCACCAGGCAGCTGGGCGCGATCACCGTGACGGACTGGAAGCCGCGCGCCGAGCGGCCGGTGCGCGGATCGAGGA
>JBKJYC010000381.1:0-3207 GCA_046715885.1 Usitatibacter sp. | reverse complement strand
GGCCTGCCGCACCACTTCAAGGGCACCCACATGTCGCGCTTCGTCGAGATCCTGAACGCCCACGAGCGCGAGATCTCCCCCGACACCTTCCGCGTGATGCTGCGCGAGATGGTGAAGAAGCTCGAGGCGGAGAGCGGCCACACCGAGATGACCTTCCCGTACTTCGTGAGCAAGAAGGCCCCGGTCTCGGGGGTGCAGAGCCTGATGGACTACGAGGTCACTTTCATCGGCGAGATCGTCGAGGGCCGGGAGGTCTTCACGCTGAAGGTCGTGGTGCCGGTGACGAGCCTGTGCCCGTGCTCGAAGAAGATCTCGGAGCGCGGCGCCCATAACCAGCGCTCGCACGTGACCATCGCCGCGCGCATCAACGCCTTCGTCTGGATCGAGGAGCTCATCGACCGCGTCGAGGGTCAGGCCTCGAGCGAGCTCTGGGGGCTGCTCAAGCGCCCCGACGAGAAGTTCGTCACCGAGCACGCCTACGACAATCCGAAGTTCGTCGAGGACATGGTGCGCGACATCGCAGCAGGGTTGAACACGGATGCCCGCATCGAGGGTTACGTCGTGGAGTCGGAGAACTTCGAGTCGATCCACAACCACTCCGCCTACGCGATGATCACCAAGGGCATGGAGCCCTCCCGGCCCTTCTAGAATCGCTTGGTCAGAGTGAGGGTCGTGCCTTCGCGGCGCATCTCGGTGCGGTTGAGGAAGCTCATCCCGAGCAGCGACACATCCATGCCCTGGCCCTCCAGCACGACCCCCTCGACGCCGAGCAGCGTGATGTCGCCGACGCTCACCGAATCGAGCTTCACGCGAAAGACAGGCACCACCCCGCCGGCGGTCGACGAGTAGCCGCGGGTGCCCTTGGTGTAGTCGATGCCCAGGCGGCGGGCCTCGGAGGCGGGGATCGCCACCAGGGTGGCGCCCGTGTCCACCAGGAAGCGGACGGGGTTGCCGTTCACCTGGCCGTCCGCGACGAAGTGCCCGCGCGTGTCGGCGGCGAGCGTGACTGCGTTGCGGTTGCCCGTGGTCGCGGCGGACTCGAAATGCTGGCCCATCTCCAGGGTCTGCCTCTTGCCCTCGACCTCGATCACGGCGGCCTTGCTGTCCACGGAGACGAGCGTCACGCCCTCCGCCGTCTTCTGGCCGACCGACAGCGTTCGCGGCGCCCCGCGGTTGATCGTCACCACGGCCTTGCCGGGAAACAGCCCCACGACGGTCACGTCGGTGGCCAGGGCGAGGAATGGCGCAGCGAGCAGCGCAGTCGCGATAAGATTTCGGATCATGAGAGGAGAACGACGACGGTGAAGCCGGTATTGATCTTTCGCCATGCCAGGACGGAAGGGCCGGGCCATTTTGCCACATTCCTCGATGGCAACCGGGTGCCCTGGCGGCTGGTGAAGCTCGACGACGGGGAGCGGGTGCCGGAATCGAGCGCGGCCTTCGCCGGGCTGGGCTTCATGGGCGGGCCCATGAGCGCCAACGACGAGCTGCCCTGGACGCGGCCGGTACTGGACCTCATCCGCGACGCGGTGGCGCACAAGGTCCCCGTCATCGGCCACTGCCTCGGCGGCCAGCTCCTGGCGCGCGCGCTGGGCGCCCAGGTGCGCCCCCCCCCGGTGAAGGAGATCGGCTGGAACCGCGTCGAGGTGGAGGACTCCTCGCTCGCGCGCAGCTGGTTCGGCGGCGACCTGCGCGAGTTCACCACTTTCCAGTGGCACGGGGAGTCGTTCGCGATCCCCGAGGCGGGCGAGCGCGTGCTTCGCGGCACGCACTGCCGCAACCAGGCGTTCGTGGCGGGGGACCGCCACCTGGGCCTGCAGTGCCACGTCGAGATGACCCCGGAGATGATCCAGTCGTGGTGCGACACCGGGGGCGACGAGGTGCGCGAGGCACTCTCCAGCCCCGCTGTGCAGGACGTGGCGACCATCCGCTCCGAGATAAAGGCGCGGCTGCCGGCGTTGAACGACGTGGCCGAGCGTCTCTACCGGCGCTGGATCACCAAGCTCGCCACCTAGCGCGCCAGCCCCGGCGTGTAGCCGTGGCCTCGCCTCTCAGTCGCGGAAGTTCTCGAAGGCGACCGGCAGGTCCTTCACGTTCGCGCGCACCAGCGCGATGGCATCCTGCAGCACGTCCTTCTTCGCACCCGTGACGCGCACGGCCTCGCCCTGGATGGAGGCCTGCACCTTGAGCTTGGCGTCCTTGAACATCTGCACCATCTTCTTGGCCGCCACCTGCTCGATGCCCTTCTTCACGGTGACCTTCTGCTTCACCTTGTCGCCGCCGATCTTCTCGACCGCGCCGAGGTCGAGGAAGCGCGCGTCCACGCCGCGCTTGGCGAATTTGTTGTGCATCACCTCGCGCACCTGCCCGAGCTTGAACTCGTCGTCGGCGAAGACGGTGAGCTCGTTGTCCTTCTGCTCGATGCGCGCGTCGCTGCCCTTGAAGTCGTAGCGGTTCGCGATTTCCTTGTTGGCGGTGTCGAGCGCGTTGCGCACCTCGACCATGTTGGCTTCGCTCACGATGTCGAAAGAGGGCATGTGATCTCCTTGATTTCCTTCCGTGCGCTGACTAGCGCCCCTTCTTAGCTGCGATACGCATGCGCAGCGCGTTCAGCTTGATGAAGCCGCCGGCGTCGGCCTGGTTGTAGGCGCCGCGGTCCTCTTCCATGGTCGCGATCGCCTGGTCGAAGAGCGAGTCCCGCGACTTGCGCCCGGTGGTGAGCACGGTGCCCTTGTAGAGCTTCACGCGCACGCGCCCGTTCACATGCTCCTGCGAGGCGTCGACGAGGCCCTGCAGCAGGCGCCTCTCCGGGCTGAACCAGTAGCCGTTGTAGATCATGCGCGCGTAGCGCGGCATGAGGTCGTCCTTGATGGCGAGCACTTCGCGGTCGAGGGTGATCGACTCCATCGCGCGGTGCGCCTTCAGCATGATGGTGCCGCCGGGCGTCTCGTAGCAGCCGCGCGACTTCATGCCGACGTAACGGTTCTCCACGAGATCGAGGCGACCGACGCCGTGCTTGCCGCCGATCCGGTTCAACTCCGTCAAGACCCCGGCCGGGGTCATCTTCCTGCCGTTGACGGCGACGATGTCGCCGCGCCTGTACTCGAGGTCCACGGACTCCGGCTTGTTGGGCGCCATCTCGGGCGACCCCGTGATGCGCCACATCGACTCCTCGGGTTCGTAGTCGGGGTGCTCGAGGCTCCCCGA
>JBKJYC010000380.1:0-5008 GCA_046715885.1 Usitatibacter sp. | reverse complement strand
CGTCTGAGAATACAAAAATGTCTGCCAGCCCTCCCGACGCATCCAACGAAACCGATCCCGACGTCCAGAGCCCGGTTCCGTTTTCCCTCGTCGTCGCCGTCTGGATGATCGTGGCACTTGGCTTGATCGCCTTTCTGATGACGGCTCGACAGTTCTTCATCCCACTGGTGCTGGGAGTCACTCTGGCCTATGTGCTACGCCCCGCCGTAGACTTGATGAAGGACGCAAGAATTCCGCGCGGCATCGGGGCCCTCATCGCGGTGCTGTCGGTGATCGCCGCCCTCGTTGGCGGTTTCTACGCGCTGGCAGATGACGCGTCGAAACTGCTGGAAACGCTGCCCAAGGCGGCGCGCGAGGTGCGACTGGCGCTGCAGGACAGCCGCCACGCCAAGCCGGGCGCGATCACGCGGGTGCGCGAGGCGGCGCGCGAGCTGGACAAGGCGACCGCTGCGGCAACCGGCCAACCCGTGGCGCCGCCGGCCGCCGCGCCGCCGTCCCTGGGAACACGCCTGCAGGAGTACGTCGTCGCGCAGGGCGTGGCGATCATCTTCACCATGGGCCAGGCGTTGTTCGTCTTCCTGCTCTCGTGGTTCGTGCTGAGCGAGGGCGATACGTTCAAGCGCAAGATGCTGAGGATCGTGGGGCCTTCCTTCGAGCGCAAGAAGATCACCGTTCGCATTCTCGACGACATCGATCGCCAGGTGCAGCGCCAGATGGGCGCCATGTTCCTCGTGAACCTGCTCATCGGCGTAGCCACGGGCGTGGCGTTCGCTTTGATGGGCCTCGACCATGCGGTCCTCTGGGGCGTGGTGGCGGGCGTGCTTCACTTCATTCCCTACGTGGGACAGGCCTCCGTGACGGCGCTCAGCTCGGCGGCGGCGTACCTGCAGTTCGGGACGGTCGGCGCTGCGCTGGGCGTGGGCGGGGTCACGCTGGCCCTGTCCTTCGCCATCGGCACCGTGCTCATGACCTTCATGCAGAGTCGCGCTTCGCGCATCAACGCGACGGTGCTCTTCGTGGCGATTCTTTTCTTCGGCTGGCTGTGGGGCGCCTGGGGCCTGGTTCTCGCCGCGCCCATCGTGGCCATGGTGAAAGGCGTCTGCGACAACGTCGATGCCTTTGCTCCCGCCCGCGAATTCCTCGCCGGCACGAAGCCCACGCCGCCCGCGCCGGCAGCCGCCACCGCCCAGCCGTAGGACCCCGGCTACAGCCGATTGGGATTGCTCCTACGAGTCGTCCTACACGCACCTACATCACCATTTACAACAACTATCCAGAATTTGCGGCAAGTGCGTCTCCCTTCCGGGAGGCGTGCCCAACCCCAACGCGAAGGAGTGGAGTACATGAACTGGGACCGCATCGAAGGCAACTGGAAACAGTTGAAAGGCAAGGTCCGCGAGCAATGGGGCAAGCTCACCGACGACGAGCTGGACACGATCGGCGGCAAGCGTGAGCAGCTCGCGGGAAAGCTTCAGGAGACGTATGGAGTCGGCAAGGACGAAGCGGAGAAGCAGATCAGCGACTTCGAAGCGCGTTGCCGCCGCGAGAACTGGCTGCAGTAACCCAACCGAGAGGACTACTATGAAAATGAAATTGATCGTCGCGGCCCTGGCAAGCGCTTTTGCGTTCGGCTCCGCCTACGCCGCCAGCAGCACCGCCACCGGCATCAGCGATGCCGACTACAAGGCCCAGAAGAAAACGCTCGAGGCGAACTACAAGTCCGCCAAGGAGCGTTGCAAGGGCATGACCGCCAACGCCAAGGACATCTGCCAGGCCGAGGTGAAGGGCGAAAACGAGATCGCCATGAAGGAGCTGCAGGCCGCGCACAAGCCCTCGGAGAAGAACGCCTACGATGCGCGCGTCGCGAAAGCCGATGCCATGTACAAGGTCGCCAAGGAGAAGTGCGACGACCTGAAGGGCAACGACAAGGACGTGTGCCAGAAGGAAGCCAAGGCCAAGTTCGCCAAGGCGAAGGCCGACGCGAAGGTCGCCAAGGCCGTGACCGCGGAAAGGACTGCCGCCGCCTCGGGCACCGCGGTCGGCAACGGCAACGCCTCGAAGCAGACCGAGAAGGTCATCGATGCGAAGCGCGATGCCAATGACGACAAGCGCGACGCCGACTACAAGGTTGCCAAGGAGAAGTGCGATGCGCTCTCCGGCCAGGCCCAGGACAACTGCGTAGCCGCCGCGAAGCTCAAGTTCGGCAAGTAAGCTCTACGGACTCAAGGGGACAGACCCCTTAGCGGCCCGGAACAACGGGCTGCTAAGGGGTCTGTCCCCTTGGTCTTTTGCTAGCCGCCCGTCGACAGGTTGTTGCGAACCTCCGTCACGCCGTTGGTGGCGATGGCAATGCGCTGCGCGCGATCGGCGGCCTTGGCGGTGGGCGCCGTGCCGTTCAACGTGACCACGCTGCCGCTGGTGTCCACGTCGATCTTGAGCGCGGAGAGTTCCGGATCCTTCACCAGCTCGGCTTTCACCGACGCGGTAATCGCGGCCTCCTCGGCGCTTTTCTCGACCCTGGCCGCGAGCTCCCTGGCCTTGTCGCCGGCGTTCTCGAGGGCGGCCTCGGTCTTCACCGCGGCCGTGTTGACCGCCTTGTCGACCTTCTGCCTGGCCGTCCGGGTGTCCTCGCGGTCACAGCCGGCGAGCGCCAGGCCGGCAAGCGTCACCGCCAGCGCGGCGTGAATCGGTTTCATCTTCATGCGTGGCTCCTTGGTTGGGAAATGGGCCCGTCCATTGCACAACGACGCGTCGAAGAACACCGTCGGCGCGGCGCGGAATCGGATGTGGGACTTCGCGATACGCTCGTCCGCTTGTCAGCGCATTCCCACATTTGAATAGGCGTTTTAACCCCGTCCCATGCGTGGCGTTCCGACATTGGTTTGAAGCCCCGCGACCTATCCTTGCGGATGTGTGGCCGCTCCTCATCGAGCGACCCACTTCCACCCGCAATTCAAAGGAGAACGCCATGAACGTCCGTAAACTTTCCAGCCTCGCCGCCGCCGCTGTCATGGGCATCACCCTGGCCGCCTGCGCGGGCAGCCCGACCACCAAGAGCACCGGCGACGTCGTCGACGACGCCTGGATCGCCACCAAGGTGAAGGCAAAGCTCGTCGATGACCCGATGACCAAGGCCCGCGACATCCAGGTCGAGACCTTCAAGGGCACCGTGCAACTCTCCGGTTTCGCCGACAGCCAAGCCGAAGTCGACCGTGCCGTTCAGCTGGCCTCGAGCACCCAGGGCGTGAAATCGGTGAAGAACAACATCACCCTCAAAGCCAAAACGCCTCGCTAACTGACCATCCATCGCCATCCAGGAGCCAAACATGCGTACTCCCCAGCCTTCCTCCCAGAACCCCGTCGCGCGCGACTTCCAGAACGTGGTCGACGATGCTCATGAATTGCTGAAGACCGTCGAGCAGGAAGGCGCCGGCAAGCTGAACCAGGTGCGCGCGAAGGTGCAGGACTCGCTCGAAGTCGCCAAGACGAAGCTGGGCGAAGTCGGCACGCAAGTCCAGGAGAGCGCGAAGCAGTACGCGGCTACGACCGACGAGTACGTGCATGCGCATCCCTGGCATGCGGTCGGCGTGGGCGCGCTGGCCGGCGCGTTGATCGGCTTTCTGATCGCGCGTCGCTGAAGGCCTGACCCATGGCGCGCGCAGGCTTGGTCGCCGACGTAAGGGGTATCGCCTCGGACGCGGTGCGCATCGTGCGCACCCGCCTCGAGCTCCTCGCCATTGAGTTCCAGGAGGAGAAAGCCCGGATCGTCCGCCAGGTCCTGGTCGCGTCGGCAACGCTGTTCTTCGCGTTCTTCGGAATGCTGCTGGCGTTGCTTTGGATGGTATTCGCTCTTCCCGAGCAATACCGGCACGCCGTGCTCGGCGCCCTCGGCCTCGCTTTCCTGGTGGCCGCGGGCGGCTGCGCATGGTGGCTTATGCAAAAAACCCCGCGTGCGCCGTTCGCTTCCACCATCAAGGCTTTGGTGCGCGACGAAGGTGCCCTGAAAGGCGGGGATGACTGAGATCAAAGGTTATGGCTGACCTAGCGATTCTGGAGAAACGCCGCCAGTTGGTGGAGCTTTCCGCGGACCTGCAGAGGGCCACGCTCACGCGTCGCCTGGCGTCCATCGAGCAGCGTCCCGGGCACGCGATGCTGGGAATGCTGGCCGCGGTCGGCGCCCGCCCCGGTATCAGGAAGCTGGCGCTCGCCGCCGCCCTGATGGCCTTCCGCGCCTGGCGCCGCCGGCGGAGCTTGCGCCGCTGAAATTTCGACCGGGCGCGCCTGCGCCCCGCGGTACCGCACCACATTCATCAACCCGAAGGAGATTGTCATGCAACTCGCAAAGATCGGCGCTGCGGCGCTTTGTGCCCTGGGCCTCGCGGCCTGCGGCAGTAGTCCCTCGTACAACGACAGCAGTTACTACGGCAGCAGAACCCATAACGGCAACGGCGCGTACACCGAGTACGGGCGCGTTGTCGGCATCGATACCATCGCCGGCAACGGCAACGGCCGCACGTCCGGCGCCGGCGCGGTGATCGGCGGCGTGGTCGGCGGTGTCCTTGGCCACCAGATCGGCAGCGGCCGCGGCAACACGGCGGCGACGATCGGCGGCGCGGTGGCGGGTGCGGCAGTCGGCAACGAGATGGAGCGGCGCCGTGAGAGCGGCGGGGATATCGCCTATCGCGTCGACGTGCGCCTGGACAACGGTGCGTTGCGCAGCGCGACCTCGGAAAACATCGGCGACCTTCGCGTCGGCGACCGGGTCCGCATCGAGAACGGGCGCGTGTCGCGGTATTGATTGGTTCGCGACCCTGAACCCGTACCGCAGGTAGCAGCGAGGCCAGTACTTCCGACGAAGTACTGGTTTCCGCTGCTTGTTGCGCTGATCGTCTCGGGCGCAATCTTCGCAGTCTCCGAGTACGCTTACCGCGGCTTCGCCCGCACCCGCGGCGAGATGGCCCAGTCGATGGCGCTGCAGTCGCGGCTCCTCGAGCTCCAGAAGACCGTG
>JBKJYC010000379.1:0-3848 GCA_046715885.1 Usitatibacter sp. | reverse complement strand
TGGTGAAGCGGGTGTTGCGCCTGCCCGCTGTGCCGGGCCGGGACGCGGCCGACGCGCTCGGTTGCGCGATCTGCGACGCCCACGGCGGGCTGGGCCTGGGCTCGATCTCCACCCGCGGCCGCCGTGTGCGTGCCGGTCGGCTGTCCTAGGGGCGCGCTCGATGATCGGGAAGATCAGCGGAACGCTCGCCGAGAAGAATCCGCCCCAGGTGGTCGTGGTCGCACATGGCGTGGGCTACGAGATCGACGTGCCGATGAGCACTTTCTACCACCTGCCGCGCACCGGAGAGGCTGTCGAGCTCCTCACGCACCTCGTGGTCCGCGAGGACGCGCACCTGCTCTACGGGTTCCTCACGGCCACCGAGCGCGCGGCATTCCGCCAGCTGCTGAAAGTGAACGGCGTCGGGCCCAAGGTCGCGCTCTCGGTGCTCTCGGGGCTGTCGGTCGACGACCTCGCGGCGGCGGTGACTTCCCAGGATGCCGCGCGCCTCACGAAGGTCCCCGGCATCGGCACGAAGACCGCCGAGCGCCTCGTCCTCGAGCTGCGCGACAAGCTTCCCGCCGCCGTGAGCCTCGCCCGCTCCAGCGCGCCGCATTCGGGCGACGTGCTCAATGCGCTCACGGGCCTTGGCTATAATGAGCGCGAGGCGCTGGCGGCGGTGAAGCAGCTTCCATCCGACCTGGCGCTGGCCGATGCCATCCGGCACGCGCTCAAACTGCTTGCCCGAAGCTAGCCAACAAATCGCAGCGAACCATTGATCGAAGCCGACCGCCTGATCTCGGGGTCCACGGCCTCGCCCCACGAAGAGGGCGAGGAGCGTGCCCTTCGGCCGCGCCAGCTCACCGAGTACGTCGGCCAGAAGAAGATCCGCGAGCAGCTCGAGATCTTCATTTCGGCGGCGCGCACGCGCAAGGAATCCCTCGACCACGTGCTGTTGTTCGGGCCTCCGGGCCTGGGCAAGACCACGCTCGCGCACATCATCGCGCGCGAGATGGGCGTGGGCCTGCGCCAGACCTCGGGCCCGGTGCTCGAGCGCGCCGGCGACTTGGCCGCCATCCTCACCAACCTCGAGCCCAATGACGTCCTCTTCATCGACGAGATCCACCGCCTGAACCCGGTCGTCGAGGAGATCCTCTACCCCGCGCTGGAGGATTTCCAGATCGACATCATGATCGGCGAGGGTCCGTCGGCGCGTTGCGTGAAGCTCGACCTGCCGCCGTTCACCCTCGTGGGCGCGACGACCCGCGCCGGCATGCTCACCAATCCGCTTCGCGACCGCTTCGGGATCGTGGCGCGGCTCGAGTTCTACACTCCGGAGGAGCTGACACTCATCGTCAAGCGTTCCGCGGGGCTCCTCGGCGTGCAGATCGAGCCCGACGGCGCTCAGGAGATTGCGCGGCGTTCCCGCGGCACGCCGCGCATCGCCAATCGGCTGCTGCGCCGTGTCCGCGATTTCGCGGAAGTCAGGGCCGAGGGCATCGTCACGTCGCCGGTCGCGGACCTCGCGCTGAAGATGCTCGACGTGGATGCCATCGGGCTCGACGTGATGGACCGCAAGCTCCTGCTCGCGGTGATCGAGAAATTCGGCGGCGGCCCGGTCGGCGTCGAGAACCTCGCCGCGGCCATCGGAGAAGAGCGCGACACGATCGAGGATGTCCTCGAACCGTTCCTGATCCAGCAGGGATACTTGCAACGTACCAACCGCGGCCGGGTGGCCACCGCGCTCGCCTTCCGGCACTTCGGCGTCGTCGCAGCTCCCTCGGGACGCGAGGGAGAGCTGTTCTCGTGAGCCGGATCGCACTGAAATCCCAGCGAGTGCAGCCCGAGCTCTTCGTCTACTCCTTCCCGGTCCGGGTCTATTTCGAGAACACGGATGCCGGCGGCGTGGTCTACCACGGGGAATACCTGAAGTTCCTCGAGCGCGCCCGCACCGAGTGGCTACGGCACCTGGGCTTCGACCACCAGGCGCTCGCGCGAAACCACGGGGTCGCCTTCGTGGTCTCGTCGCTCGCGATCGACTTCGCGAAGCCCGCGCGGCTCGACGACACGCTCGCGGTGAGCGTGCAGCTCGAGTCGCTCGGCAAGGTGCGCTGCGTCTTCGCCCAGGAGATCCGCCGCGAGGCCGAAGTGCTGGTCCGGGCCAAGGTGACCGTGGCCAGCCTTGCCGTCGAGACGTTCAAGCCCCTCGAGATCCCCGAGCCGTTGAAGAGAAAGATGGAGGCCTGCATTTGATCGTGAGCCATGACCTGACGATCGTCGGGATGATCGTCAACGCGAGCATCGTCGTGAAGGTGGTGATGGCGATCCTCGTGCTCGCCTCGCTGCTCTCGTGGACCTACATCTTCATGAAGCTGTTCCAGATCCGCCGTGCGCGCCGCCAGGCCGACGAGTTCGAGCGCGAGTTCTGGAGCGGCTCCGACCTCGTGGGGCTCTACCAGCGCGCGGCCAACGGGCGCCATGTCACCACCGGCATGGAGCGCATCTTCGAGGCGGGATTCAAGGAGTTCCTGAAGCTCAAGGGCCGCGCCGGCTCGGATGTCTCCGCGCTGCTCGAGGGCACGCGCCGTGCGATGAAGGCCACCTACCAGCGCGAGATGGACGCGCTCGAGTCGCACATGAACTTCCTCGCCACCGTGGGCTCGGTGAGCCCGTACATCGGCTTGTTCGGCACCGTGTGGGGGATCATGAATTCCTTCCGGGGGCTGTCCAACGTGGCCCAGGCCACGCTGGCGCAGGTGGCACCCGGGATCGCCGAGGCGCTCATCGCCACCGCCATCGGCCTGTTTGCCGCCATTCCCGCGGTGATCGCCTACAACCGTTTCTCGCACGACATCGACCGTCTCGCGGGGCGCTACGAGAGCTTCATCGAGGAGCTCTCCAACATCCTGCAGCGGCAATCGCACCAGACGGAGCGCTGAAGCGATGATGCGCCGCCCGCGCCGCGCGATGGCCGAGATCAACGTCGTGCCCTACATCGACGTGATGCTCGTGCTGCTGATCATCTTCATGGTCGCCGCGCCCCTCATCAACCCGGGCCAGATCGACCTGCCGCAGGTGGCGCAGAAGCTCGATCCGGCCGTGGCGCCGATGGAAGTGCGCGTGCGCGCCAATGGCGAGCTCGCGGTGGTCGACCGGTCGAAGTCGCCCGACGAGATCCTGGTCCGCCGCAACCAGCTGGTGCAGGTGATCAAGCTGGCACAGCAGGCGAACCCTTCCCAGGCGGTGGTGATCGCCGGGGACCGCAACGCGCGCTACGAGGAGATCCTGAAAGTGATGGACATCCTCCAGCAGAACCAGGTGAAGCGCGTGGGTCTGCTCGCGCGCCCGGCATCCGCGGCGCCGTGAGTCCCGGATGACGCGGTGAGAGACACTCCTCCCGCCCTCGAGAAGCGCAGGCAGCCCGGGCGTCTAAGCGCGATTTTCCTTGCGCTCGCGGTGCACGCCGCCTTCTTCGCGCTGATCGTCTTCGGCGTCACCTGGCAAAGCCGCCCGGAGGCGCCCGTGGAGGCCGAGCTGTGGAAGGAGCTGCCCCCGGTCGCCAAGGCACAGACGAAGCCGCCGGAGCCCGCGCCCGAGCCGCCCAAGCCGGAGCCGCCGAAGCCCGATCCGCCGAAGCCCGATCCGCCGAAGCCACAGCCTCCGGAACCTCCGAAGGAGACGAAGCCCGAGCCTCCCAAGCCCGATCCGGCCATCGCGGAAAAGAAGGAACGCGAGAAGCGCGAGAAGGAAAAGAAGGAGAAGATCGAGCGCGAGAAGAAGGAGCGCGTCGAGCGCGAGGCGGAGAAGAAGAAGCAGGAGGACGCGAAGAAGAAACGCGAGGACGACAAGCGCCGCGCCGAGGAGGAGAG
>JBKJYC010000378.1:0-5014 GCA_046715885.1 Usitatibacter sp. | reverse complement strand
CGAGGCGAGCGCCATCTCGAGCGCGAGGAACACGGTGTCCTTCGCGACGTTCTTCTCGCGCGACAGCGCATCGACCAGCAACAGGAGTTCCTTCATGCCTTCTCTCTCTTCAAGACCTTCAGGTCCGGAACCAGCCGCGCGCGGTCGATGTCCTCGATCCCCAGCCGCATGCGTTCCCCGTCGACTTCCAGCATCACCTTCCCCGCATCCACGCCGCCGATGCACCCTTCGAACCGCCGCCGCCCATCCACGGGCAGCTTGAGCTTGACACTCGCCAGGTGCCCCGCAAAACGCTCGAAATCCGCCAGCCGCTTGAGCGGGCGGTCGAGGCCGGGCGAGGAGACTTCGAGCCGCTCGTAGTCCACACCTTCGACGGCGAACAGTCGCGTCAGGTGGTGGCTCACCCGGGCGCAATCCTCGACGCTGATGCCCTGCGGGGCGTCGATGAAGACCCGGACCAGGCCGCCGCGCGACGACTCGAGGTCGGCAAGCTCGTATCCGAGCCCGGCCAGAGTCCCCTGGAGCCATTCTTCGCGATCGGTAATCGCCGTCACAAACAAAAAATGGGCGCTGCCGCCCATCTGGTTTTTCAAAACTCCGAAATTATAGCACCAAACACCCCTCCGGGACCGACTGGCGCCGGCATTCCCGCAAGACCGCTGGCGGGTCTTCGAACCCTTCGCCCGCCTGGACCAGAGCCGCGATCGCGGCTCGGGCGGCTTCGGCCCTGGGCTTGCGGTCGTGCGCCGAGTGGCCCGCTGGGGCGGCGCCTCCATCTCCGAGCCCCCTCGGCCGTACTCGGGTCACCATCGCCTGGTGACAAGCCTTCCGTGTGTTGCGGAAAGGCGACATTCTGAAATATTGTGTTGGAGTTTTGGCGGCGCTGTCGCTATCCTTCACGGCGCAGGAAACCGGCCAAAGACCGGGTCCGTCGGGCAACTCCTTCACCTTGTTCATCCATCGGGAGATTTCATGAAGCAACTCAAGAGGAAAACCCTCTCCGGCGCGCTTTTGCAGGCGTTGGGCGCGGGCGTGGCGCTGTCGGTCTTTGCGACGGGCGCCGCCGCCCAACAGACCCAAAAGGTCGAGAAGATCGAAGTTACCGGCTCCAACATCAAACGCGTCGACATGGAAACGGTCGCGCCGGTCGAGATCATCACCCGCGATCAGATCGAGCGCAGCGGCCAGCCGACCGTGGCGGAAGTGATCCGCATCATCCCGTCCGCGATGGCCGGGAGCTTCAACGAGAGTTTCTCGAACAGCTTCGCGCCGGGCGCGTCGGGCGTCTCGCTCCGCGGCCTCGGCCAGAAAACCACCTTGGTGCTGATCAACGGCCGCCGCACTGCCGGCTACGGCTTCGCGCAGAACCTCCAGGACACTTTCGTCGACCTGAACTCGATCCCGACCTCCGCCGTGGAGCGCATCGAGATCCTGAAGGACGGCGCCTCCGCGATCTACGGTTCCGACGCCATCGCCGGCGTGGTGAACGTGATCCTGCGCAAGGACTTCCGCGGTGCCGAGCTGGGCATCAGCGGCGGCTACTCCGAGGGCAAGTACGACAAGCGTGCCAATGCGACGCTGGGCTTCGGCGACCTCTCGAAGGACCGCTACAACGTCTTCGGCGTTTTCGACTACTTCAAACGCGACGAGCTGCTCCAGTCCGACACCAAGTACCTGCACACCCGCGACATGCGAGGCTACGAGGGCGGGCGCAACTTCCAGTCGCTGACCGCCGGCGGCACTTGGCGCCAGTTGAGCGCCACCAACGCGCTTACCAACAACCATCGCGCCATTTCCGACTGCCGGTTCGATGTGATCAGTGGTCCGGAGGCGCTAAACCGCGGCCTGATAGGAGCGATCGCCTCTCCAGGCTTCAACCAGCCCGGTAACACGTTTTGCTCCAGGGACATAAACAACGCCCTGTCCGCACTTCCTGGAACCGAGCGCTACGGTTTCATGGGCCGGCTCACGAAGTCCTTCTCGGACCTCATGACAGGCTACGTCGACCTCGGCCTGAGCCAGATCACGACGGACCAGACCTTTACCGAGCCGTTCTTCCAGTCGGTTGGGCTGTCGCGCACGAGCGCGGGCCTGCGTCCGTTCGCCTACAACGTCAACTTCGCGCCCGGCTCCGCGGGCAACCCGTTCCCGACCAACGCGCGGCTCGTCGGCTCGTTCCAGGACTTTGGCACGCGCAATTCCGAGATCGTTTCCGATTCGGTCCGCATCCTCGCGGGTCTGCAATACACCGTTCGAAAGTGGGATCTGGACAGCGGCCTAGGCTGGTCGCGCAATGAGGTCGAGTCGACCGGCACCAACCGCCTCTCGCTCACCGGCGTTAGCGCCGCCTTCGGCGTTCCCGCAGGTGTTCAGCCTCCGGTCCCGCTGTCCACCTCCTCGTCCTACAACATCGACCGCTTTACCACCAACACCGACGCGGTCCGCAATCAGATGCGGCTCAGCCCCAAGCGCAGCTCGGAGTCGGAGCTGAAGTTCATCGACACCAAGGGATCCACCGAGCTGTGGCAGATGGCCGGCGGCCCCGCGGGCCTCGCGCTGGGCGCCGAGTACCGCGAAGAGACTTTGAAGGACCGTCCGGACGCGTCGGCCCTGGCGGGCGAGATCATCGGCCAAGGGATCACCTCCACGAATGGTGAACGTGACAACACGGCGATCTTCGCGGAGCTCTCGTTGCCGCTTACGCGCCAGATCGAAACGCAGCTTGCCTTTCGCCACGACCGCTACAGCGACTACGGCAACTCCACCACGCCGAAGGCCGGCATCCGCTTCCGCCCGTTCAGCACCCTGCTGCTGCGTGCGAACTGGGGCCGCGGCTTCCGGGCGCCGACGCTGGTCGAGATCTCCCCGTCCGTGGCGACGTTCTTCACGGGCATCATCGACCCGGTCTTCAACGCCTCCCGAATCGTCTCGGGCGTGTTTGCCGGCAACCCGCGCCTCGAGGCGGAGAAGTCGACGAGCACGACGGCGGGCTTCGTGTGGGAGCCGAAACGCGACTTCAGCGTCGGGATGTCGTATTACAAGATCGAGTGGAAGAACATCGTGGTGGGAAATTGCTGCCAGGCAATCGTGAACTCCGGTGATCCCACCCGCGTGATCCGCGACCCGGTGACCAACGAGATCGTGACCGTGCTCGGCGGCTTCGAGAACCAGTCGAAGACCGAGACCGAGGGCATCGACCTCGATACGCGCTGGGCGTTCAGCACCGACATGGGCAAGTGGACTTCGCGCTTGAACTTCACCTACATCGACTCGTTCAAGGAAGACGACGTGGAGGTTGTGGGTTCGAACGCCGGCCGCAACACGCTCCCCCGCACACGGGGCGTGGTCGGCTTCGACTGGGACTACCGGGCCATCTCCGCCACGGTCAACGTGAACTACACCCATGGCTATTACCAGCGGTTCCTTCCCGGCTCGTTCTTCGCGCCGCAGGACCCGCGCTTCCAGAACGGGGTGTACCCGGACAAGGTTCGCCATCACCGGACGGTCGACCTTTTTGCCCGCTACAACATCAACAAGAACCTGTCGGTCAACGGCGCGATCATCAACGCCGAGGACAAGACCCCGCCGTACGATCCGGGCTTCAGCGGCACCAACCTGTACGACTTCAGCCTGTTCGACATCCGCGGCCGCCAGTTCCGCCTCGGCGTGAAGTACACGATGTAGTCGTTGCCGCGGGGCTCCGGCTCCGCGGTTCGGGAAGCCCCGATGGAACCCGCAGGCTCGCCTGCGGGTTCTTTTTTTTGTGCACCGCACCACGAGGAAACATCCTGTGACGTTCTGTTGCGAATCCGCGACATCGGTCAAATAAGTGTTGGATAAATCACAGGACTGTCGCTATCATCCACGCGTGTCAAACGGCCGAAACACTCCGAATCCACGGCCTGCTCCCTTCGTAACACACTGTTTCCCAACAAATTTCCGTAAAAAACCTGGGGGTTTTCGAATGAATCCTAGAATGAAGAAGCTCACCCTTGCCTTGGTCCAGGCTCTGGGTGCCGGCGTCGCGGCGACAATCGCGGCAACTCCGGTGCTCGCCCAGCAGACCCAGAAGATCGAGAAAATCGAGGTCACAGGCTCCAACATCAAGCGCATCGAGGGCGAGTCGGCCCTGCCGGTCACGGTCATCAGCCGTGAGGAGATCGCCAAGTCAGGCGCGACGACCGCCGGGGAGTTGCTGAACACAGTATCGGCCGTCGGCGCCGGCGGCTATTCGGTCGCCAATGCCATTGGCGAAACCGGCCGCCCGGGCAACACCTCCGTCTCGCTGCGTGGCTTGGGCGACACCAATACGTTGATCCTCCTCAACGGACGTCGGCTTGCCAACTTCGCCTTCAGCGTGACGGGCGGCACGACAAACCTGAACCAGATTCCCGTTTCGGCGATCGAGCGCGTCGAAGTCCTCAAGGACGGCGCCTCGGCGATCTACGGCACGGACGCGATCGGCGGCGTGATCAACTTCATCCTGCGCAAGGACTTCCAGGGGATCGATCTCAGCGCATACGGCACCCACACGGACCAGGGCGGGGCGAACCAGAGGCGCTACTCGGCGCTTTTCGGCTTCGGCGACATCAACAAGCAGCGCTTCAACGTGTTGCTGAACCTCGACTACCAGAAGGACGACGCGCTCGCGGCCCGCCAGCGGACATTCGCGGCGAGCGGAATCCGGCCCGACGTGGGCTTCATCCAAATCAGCTCGCGAACCTATGGGGCCAACTTCACGTTCGCCGGCCGCAGCTACAACCTGAGCGCCGCCAGCGGCTGCGCGCCGGATCAAGGATCCCGAAACGTCAATAGCTCCGGCGCCCCGGCCAACAACAACAACTGCGTGTATGACTTCACCAAGGTGATCGACATCTACCCGCCCTCGGAGCGCAAGGGCCTCTTCACGCGCGGCGCATTCCAGCTCGCCAACGACCATCAGCTGTTCGCCGAGTACCACCTGCAGAAGAACGAGTTCACGTTCGCGATCTCCGAGGTGCCGACGGTTCCGGTC
>JBKJYC010000377.1:0-13929 GCA_046715885.1 Usitatibacter sp. | reverse complement strand
GGGTAGAAATACTCTCCGAGGCTCCTGGCCCCGGAGAGTATTTCTACCCTGACCCCGATTGTTTTTTGTCCTGGCGGGAGATGAAGCATGTTCGATGAGGCGTGGCGCAAGCAGGTCCTCGAGCAGGCCGCCGTCGCTGTCGCCGGCGCGGCGAGCGAGCACGACCTTTTCAACGTGAAGGCGGAGTACCTGGGCAAGAGCGGCCGCGTCACGGAAGGCATGAAGGCATTGGGCAAGCTGGGGCCCGAGGAGAAGAAGGCGCAGGGCCAGCTTCTCAACACCGTGAAGGTGGAGATCGAGCAGGCGATCGCACGGCGCATCGACGCCCTGAAGGGCGCCGAGATCGAGGGGCGGCTGAAGTCCGAGGCTGTCGACGTGACGCTTCCCGGGCGCCGCCAGTCCATGGGCGGCCTGCATCCGATCACGCGAGCGCAGGAGCAGGTGGAGAAGCTCTTCGCATCGATGGGCTTTTCCGTCGCCGACGGTCCCGAGATCGAGGACGACGAGCTCAATTTCACCGCACTGCGCATGTTCCCGAACCACCCGTCGCGGAGCATGCAGGACACGTTCTACGTCGAGGGATCGAATCGCGTGCTGCGCACGCATACCTCGCCCGTGCAGATCCGCTACATGCAATCGCACAAGCCTCCGGTGCGCATCATCTGCCCGGGCCGCGTGTACCGCGTGGACCATGACGCGACCCACTCGCCGATGTTCCACCAGGTCGAGGGCCTGTGGGTCGACGAAGGCATCAGCCTCGCCGACCTGAAAGGCACCATCACGCAGTTCTGCCGCGCGTTTTTCGAGCGCGACGACATCGGCGTGCGCTTCCGGCCCTCGTACTTCCCGTTCGTCGAGCCCGGTGTCGAGATCGACATGGAATGGGAGCGCAAGGATGGAGAGGTGAAGTACCTGGAGGTCGCTGGAGCGGGCGTGGTGCATCCCGATGTGCTGCGCAACGTCGGTATCGATCCGCAGCGCTACTCCGGCTTCGCCTTCGGCATGGGGCTCGATCGGCTGGCGATGCTCAAATATGGCGTGAACGACCTGCGCCTGTTCTTCGAGAACGACCTGAAATTCCTGAGGCAGTTCCGATGAAGGTGTCGCTGAAATGGCTGCGTGAGCTGGTCGAGGTGAAGCTTCCCGCCGACGCGCTCGCGCACGCGCTCACCATGGGCGGCCTCGAGGTCGAGGAGATCGCGCCGGTGGCCCCCGCCTTCGACAAGATCGTGATCGGCTTCGTGAAGAGCGTGTCGGCGCATCCGAACGCCGACAAGCTGCGCGTCACGCAGGTCGATGCGGGGACCGGCCAGGCGCTGCAAATCGTGTGCGGCGCGCCCAATGTGGCGGCGGGTCAGAAAGTGCCCTGCGCGCTCGTCGGCGCGAAGCTACCCGCGGGTCCCGGCTCACCGGGCCTCGAGATCAAGCCCGCGAAGCTGCGCGGGGTGGAATCGAACGGGATGCTCTGTTCCGCCCGCGAGCTGGGCCTCTCGCAGGACCACGCGGGCCTGCTGGTGCTCCCCGACGACGCACCGGTCGGCAAGGACATCCGCGAGTACCTCGAGCTGGACGATGTCTACTTCACGCTCAAGCTCACCCCCAATCGTGGCGATGCCCTCTCGATGCTGGGCATCGCGCGCGACGTGGCCGCGATCACCGGCTCGCCGATGAAGTCCGTTGCGGTGGCGGCCGCGCCGGTCTCGATCCAGGACACGCGGGCGATCCGCCTCTCCGAGCCCAACGCCTGCGGCGAGTATCTTGGCCGCGTCATCCGCGGCATCGATCCCGCGGCGAAGACACCCGCCTGGATGGTCCGGCGCATCGAGCGCGCGGGCTTTCGCGCCATCCGCCCGCTGGTGGACATCACCAACTACGTGATGCTCGAGCGCGGCCAGCCGATGCACGCGTTCGACAACGCCAGGCTGAAAGGCGGCCTCGACGTGCGCTTCCTGAAGCCCGGCGAGCAGGTGAAGCTGCTGAACGAGCAGCTGGTCGAATACCGTCCGAAGCTCCTGGCCATCGCCGACGAGTCCGGCCCAGTCGCCCTCGGCGGCGTCATGGGCGGCCACGCGTCGATGGTGGGCGATGCCACGACAGACGTGTTCTTCGAGGCCGCATTCTTCGATCCCGAGGCGGTCCAGGGGAAGTCGAGGGAGCTCCAGCTCATCAGCGATGCGGCGTACCGTTTCGAGCGCGGCGTGGATTTCGGCGGCACGCGCTCGGCGCTCGAGCGCGCCACGCAGCTCACCCTGGAGATCTGCGGCGGCAAGGCGGGCCCTGTCAGCGAGGCGATCGGCCAGCTTCCGGGGCGCCCGGTCGTGCGGGTTCGTCCCGAGCGCGTCCGCTCGCTTCTCGGCTACTGCGTCGCGGACGAGGAAATGGCGCTGATCCTCGAGCGGCTCGCGTGCACGGTGAAGCACGATAGGGGCGCGCTGCAGGTCACGCCTCCCACCTGGCGCTTCGATCTCGCCATCGAAGAAGACTTCGTCGAGGAAATCGCGCGCATCCACGGATACGACCACGTGCCCGCGCATCCGCCGCGCTCCAGCGTGCCGATGCTGGCTCCCCCCGAAGGCGTGCGCGATCGCTTCGCGCTGCGCCATGCCGCCGCCGCCCTCGGTTACCAGGAGGTGATCAACTACAGCTTCGTTCCGGAAGAATGGGAAACGGACTTCGCCGGGACCGCCAGGCCCGTGAGGCTGGCCAACCCCATCGCAAGCACCATGACCGTGATGCGGACCAGCCTTGTGGGTGGGCTGCTCGCCACGCTCGCCTCGAACCTCAATCGCGGCGAGGACCGGGTGCGCATTTTCGAGATCGGACGCTGCTTCGAGGGTCAGGAAGCCGACGTGGCCGTCCAGCCCGAGCGCTTCGCGGCCCTGGCCCTCGGCCTGCGCGAGCCGGAGCAGTGGGGCGAGAAGGCTGCGGGAGTCGATTTCTTCGACGCCAAGGGGGACCTGGAGGCGCTGGCGGGGCCAGCCTCGCTCGTGTTCGAGGCGGGCACCCACCCGGCCTGCCATCCGGGGCGCTGCGCGCTCGTCAAGGCCGGCGGCCGGACCGTCGGATTCGTGGGCGAGCTCCACCCGCGCCTGCAACAGAAATTCGAGCTCCCGAGCCCCCCGGTGATCTTCGAGGTGCTGGCGGAGCCCCTCCTGCGGGGTGTCGCCCCGCGGTTCTCCGGGCTCTCCCGGATGCCCCTGGTACGCCGCGATCTGGCCGTCACCGTCCCGGAAAACCTTGCCGTGGGGACGATCCTGGGGGCCCTCCGGGCGGGCCTCCCGGATTTCGTGAAGGAGCTTGAAGTGTTCGACCAGTACCGTGGAAAGGGCGTTGATACCGGGAGAAAAAGCCTTGCGTTTCGTATAGTTATGCAGGATACTGACAGGACTTTGACAGATTCCGAGGTAGAGGTAGTGGTAGCCTCCCTACGCGATCAGCTCATCGAAAAATTCCAAGCCCAGCCGCGCACATGAAGGACAAAGTCACTCTTACGAAGGCCGAGCTGGCCGACCTGATGTTCGAAAAGGTCGGCTTGAACAAGCGCGAGGCCAAGGACATGGTCGAGTCCTTCTTCGAGGAGATCCGCATTGCCCTGGAGCGTGGCGAGATGGTCAAACTCTCGGGCTTCGGCAACTTCCAGCTTCGCAAGAAGCCCCAGCGCCCGGGCCGGAACCCCAAGACGGGAGAAGAAATCCCGATCACCGCCCGGCGCGTCGTCACCTTCCACGCCAGCCAGAAACTGAAGAGCCTGGTGGAGAAGTCCTTCAATGGCCACGGAGAACCTGGCGACGACTGACCTCCCGGCCATCCCCGCAAAGCGCTATTTCACCATTGGCGAAGTTAGCGAGCTCTGCGGGGTGAAGCCCCATGTGCTGCGCTACTGGGAGCAGGAGTTCACGCAACTCAAACCCCTGAAGCGTCGCGGCAATCGCCGCTATTACCAGCACCATGAGGTCCTGCTGATCCGCCGCATCCGCGAGCTCCTCTACGAGCACGGGTTCACCATCAACGGCGCGCGCAACCGGCTGGAAGAGCCGCCTTCCGCCCCGGGTTCGTTGTCCATCCAGGGCACGCGCACGATGACCGTGCCGCAGCCGATCTCGCCGGCCAACATCCGCAAGGAACTCAAGAGCATCCTCAAGATGCTCGAGCCCTAGGCTACCGGTAGCCTCGCGGGTTGGTGCTTTGCCAGCGCCATGCGTCCCGGACCATCTCCTCGATTCCCCGTTTCGCCGACCAGCCGAGGGTGGATTTCGCCCGCGCCGGGTCCGCGTAGCAGGTCGCGATGTCCCCGGGGCGCCGTGCGACGAACCTGCGCGGGATGCTGATCCCGTTCATGCGCTCGAAAGCGGCCACCAGCTCCAGCACGGTGTAGCCGCGACCGGTCCCGAGGTTGATGGTGCTCACCGTGCCTCCCGGCATGCGGTCTATCGCGTCCAGCGCGGCGACGTGACCCTCGGCGAGGTCGACGACATGGATGAAGTCGCGGACCCCGGTGCCATCCGGCGTGGGGTAGTCGTTGCCGAAGACCTGCAGCTCCTTGCGCAAGCCTGACGCAACCTGGCAAACGAAGGGCATCAGGTTGTTGGGAATGCCCGCGGGATCCTCCCCGATCAGGCCGCTTTCGTGCGCGCCGACAGGATTGAAGTAGCGCAGGTTGATCACGCGCCACGAGCGATCCTCCTCGGCGAGCCTTGCGAGCATCAGCTCGACATCGAGCTTGTTCTGTCCATACGGATTCTGCGGATCGGTCGGCGCGGTCTCGTCGATCGGCATCTTCTGCGCCAGCCCATAGACCGTCGCCGAGGAGCTGAAGATGAACTTGCGCACGCGCGAGTCCTGCAGCGCTTCCAGCAGCTGTTGCGTACCCCTCACGTTGTTGTCGAAGTAGCGCTCGGGAAATTCCACCGACTCGCCCACGGCCTTGAGGCCGGCGAGATGGATCACGCTGTCGATGTCGCGGCCGGCCATGACCTTGCGCACCGCGGCCGGCTCGCGGATGTCGGCCTCGAAGGCCTCCACGCAGCCCGGCGCGATGCGATTCACGCGCGCGATCGATTCCGGCGAGCTGTTCGCGTAGTTGTCGATGCTGACGCAGCGGCGCCCGGCGGCGGCCAGGACGCACAGGATGTGCGAGCCGATGTAGCCGGCCCCACCGGTGACGAGAACTTCGGACATGCAAGCTGTCCTTCGTATGGCGGAGGGGGGAGTCTACCGGTATAATTCGCGGTTCGGTCGGGGCGTAGCGCAGCCTGGTAGCGCACCTGCATGGGGTGCAGGGGGTCGTAGGTTCGAATCCTATCGCCCCGACCATTGATCAATTGGTTGCGATGGCTTCGCGCCCGATCCTTCGGGAATTCTTGGCGAGCCTTCCGGGAATTGGCAGTGGTGCTAGTAGTGCCGCTGGGACGCCCGTAGCCTCATCTCCTTCTCCCGAATTCGTTGGTCCACCATCATGAATGCCCCGGGGATTCTCCGTTGCATCCGGATCGAGACCAATCTGTCGAGCACCACCTGATCCAGCTGCCACTTTCTTCGATCTGCGCAAAGTTTGGCGCGCGGCCGCCTAATGGCGGCGCAGCCCAGCCGTACTCCTCCCGAAACGCGTCGCCATGCTCCTGCTCAAGTTGGGTGCATTTCGCCTTCATCTCTTCGACATCTTCGAGGCGGAAGGACTCTAGACCGCTCGACGATGGACTCGCGATACCTGAGCCTTCCTTCAGCCAGGAGCTTGCTCAATCCGGCAAGCGCCTCGCCGTAGCGTTCCTTCCAGTCGAAGACGATCATGCCCTGCATGCGCATCCGGTTGACGAGGATGGATCGCAAGCGCCTGTGGGCGTAGGGCTGCGCGGCGTTCGCATCGGAAATCGTGCCGCAGACGACGATGCGCGAGAAGGGATTCATGATGGCGAGCAGCGCATCGAGGATCGGCCCGCCGACGTTGTCGAAATAGACATCGACGCCCTTGGGGCAAGTCCGCCGCAGGTCCTCCTCGAAGCTCGCGCCGCGGCGGTCCACGCACGCATCGAAGCCGAGCTCGCCGAGCACGTAGTCGCATTTCGCCTGGCCTCCGGCGATGCCTACGACGCGGCAACCCATCGACTTCGCGAGCTGGCCAGCGACGCTGCCCACGGCCCCGGACGCCGCCGAGACGACGAAGGTTTCGCCAGGTCTGGGCTTGCCGATCTCGTGGATGCCGAACCACGCCGTGAATCCCGGCATGCCGAGTGGCCTGAACTTCGGATCGCGCGACTCGAGGACCTCGCCCTCGGCCGGCGCCGGCATGTCGGAGTCGACGATGCGGAAGTTTTCCGGAACGACGCGGCCCTGCGGGCGCGACGCGAGGACGACCTGGCGATTCTTCATCCCGGCACCAGCTCCGCAGGGGCCATTCCCTCCGACGCCTTGTTCGCGTGCCTGTCAGTCATCATCATCATCATCATCGTCGTCGTCGGCATCGCGCCGCCCCTGTTTGCGATCTCCGCGCCGCTCCCGCAGCCGTTCGGCGCGATCACGGCGCGTCTCGCGCACCTCTTCCGCGCGCTCGCGCGGACCGGCTCGCGGGGGCCCACCTCTGTACGGTCGCGCAAACGGCTCCTCGTCGGGCTGCAATTGCGGCCGCTCGCGCTGCCAGTCGGGGCGCCGGGGACGCGGCTCGCGGGCGAAGATGTTTCCCAGCCAGCCGCCGAATCGCTCGAGAAGCGGCGCAGCACGGGCCTCGCGCGGCGGGGCACGCGCCACCCCTGGATCGATCAGCCGGGCGCCCAGCGTCTGTCGAAAGAAATCCCCCACCACGTACAGGGCGTTGTGCGCACCTTGGCCCCAGTGCGAGCTTCGCATCGTGACGCGGTTGTCGTTGAATCCGACCCAGGCGCCGCCGACGAGCTGCGGGTGGATGAGAATGAACCAGCCGTCGGTGTTGTCCTGCGTCGTCCCGGTCTTGCCCGCCACATCCGCCTGGATGCCGAAGATGCGGCGGATCCCGGTCCCGGTGCCCTCGGCCACGACGCCGCGCATGATGTCCAGCAGGAGGTCGGCCGTCTCCTTCGGCAGGGCGCGTTCCTGGGCCGGGACGAACGCCTCGAGCACGTTGCCGTCGCCATCCTCGATGCGGGTGACCAGTGTCGGCTCGATAAAGATACCGCCATTGGCGATGGTGGCGTAACCCGAGACCACCTCGCTCAGACTGATCGGACTCGTTCCCAGCGCGAGCGAGGGCACCGCCTGGAGCTTGCTTTGGCGGACTCCCATATCGTAGGCGACGCTTGCGACCTTGTCGGCCCCGATCGTCTGCATGACCTGCGCGGTGATCGTATTCTTGGAGAAAACGAGGCCTTCCCGCAGGGTCATCCGCTTGCCACTCGGCGGATCGCCATCGGCCGGCCGCCAGAACGAGCCGCCGCCGAGCGCGATCTCCACCGGCCGGTCGTAGATGACCGTGCCCGGACTCATCCCCTGCTTCAATGCGGCGGCGTAGACGAAGGGCTTGAATGTCGAGCCCGGCTGCCGCCTCGCCTGGGTGACGTGGTCGAACTGATCCTGGGCGAAGTCGCGGCTGCCGACCCACGCCTTGACGTGGCCATTGCGCGGATCCATGGCCACGAATCCCGCCTGCAGCCGTGTCTTCTCCGCACGCAGCGCCTTCATGAACACTGGGTCGGAGCGCAACCGCGCGAGGCGCTGCTCCGCTTCGAGGCCTTCATCGCCAAGCGCGCGGTAGGCGGCGGAATCTCGTATGAAGGCGTCGACCAGGGCGCCCTTGGTGGCCCAGAAGTAGGCAAATGGCTCGACTCGCTGCCTCTGCTGCGAGTAGACGCCCAGATCCGTCGACAGGAGCGCGTCCGACCTCAGCCCCCACTCGACGTCCGCCACTGCCTGCAACGCGTCCATCTCGCGCGTGACCGCGCGGTTGGCGAACGCCTGCAGCCGTGAATCGAGCGTCGTGAACACCACGAGCCCATCGGCATAGATGTTGTAGCCATTGCGATCGGCCCACTCGATCAGCCATTTGCGCAGGTGCCCGGCGAAGTGCGGCGCCGGGCTCATGGGGTCGGGCTGGCGCTCGAAATCGATACGCAGCGGTCGCTTGCGAAGCGACTCGAGGCGCTTGTGCTCGAGCTTCCCGTGCCGGACCATCTGCCCCAGCACGAGGTTGCGCCGCGCGAGCGCGCGATCCGGATTGAGCACCGGGTTGTAATAGCTGGGGCCCTTGAGCATGCCGACGAGGGTCGCGCTCTCGAGCAAGCTCAGCTCGCCGGCCGACTTGCGGAAATAGGTGCGGGCGGCCATCTCGATGCCGAAGGCGGTGTAGAGGAACGGCACCGTGTTGAGGTAGGTTTCGAGGATCTCCTCCTTGGTGTAGAAGGCCTCGATCTTGAGCGCCGTGATGATTTCCTTCAGCTTGCGCGTGAACGAGGCCGAGCGGCCGATCTGCTCCGGGTAGAGATTGCGCGCGAGCTGCTGGGTGATGGTCGAGCCGCCCTGCCGGTTCCCCGCGAGCGTCTGCACCGCGGCGGCGAGCGTGCGGCGGAAGTCGATTCCATGGTGCTGGAAGAAGCGATGATCCTCGGTGGCGACCAGGGAGTCGATGACGGAAGGCGAGATCGCCGAGAGCTTCACCCACTCCCGGTTCAGTCGCCGATAGGTCGCGAGCTCCTTGCCGTCGACGGATCGCACCACGCCGGGCCGCTCGCTCTTCGCCTTCTTGAGCTCGGCGATGCCTGGGGTGAACGGCGTCAGCACAAGCGCAAAGAGCAGCACCGCGGTGAGTCCCAACCCGAACACAGCCGCCGCGCCGCCCGCGGCGTAGCGCAGGCGCCGCGGCCAGCCCGCGCCCGGGTCCGTCAGCACGGCGAAGTAGCGCGAAATCACGACGCGCAAGCGCGATTCGCTCCACGCGCGGCGGCAAAGCGCGACGGCCGCGCCTGCCGCGACGCGCACATTCTTCGCGAGGCGCGCTCCCGTGGCCATCAGGTCCATGATTCCGGGTAGCCGATCGCCTCAGGCATTCGCTGAACTCTCAGGATGTGGCGAAGCGTTCGAGATGCCTTCCTGCTTCTTCGGTACGCACCAGGCAGAAGATCCGGTCGGCGCAATGCGCGAGAGTCCTCCACGTCTTCTGGCCGTTCACCAGGGCTGCGGAAATCGAGGCGTGCCTCACCGGGCCTTCGTGCACACCGCGAACGCCCTGAAGAGCTCGTCGCTGCCGGCACGCGCGCGGATGTCGTCCATCTTCCGCGCCTCGTATCCGCCCTTGATCTCCTGGTCGCTCGCCACGCTCAGGCGCAGCTTCGCCCCGTCGCGCTTGTAGCGCACGAAGAACCACTTGGCACTTGGTGCGACCTCGAGCACGTTGATCACCACGGTCGAATCGATCCTCGAGCCGTGGGCCCGGTAGCGCGAGGTCTTGTCGGCGTCCACCCACGTGACGTCGTACTTGTACTGGTCGATGTTGCGGAGGGTGAGGGTCGCCTTGTCCTGGGGACGCAGCGGGGGATCGGGGACGCAGGTCCACGATCCCAGGATGGTGGTGTCGTACGGCACCGTCCCGGCGTCCGAGAGCGGCTTGGTCGATTCGTAACAGCCGGCGAGAGCGACGGCCGTCGCGAGGCAGAAGAGATGCGGGATGCGGGATGCCAAGATCGTGAGTCTCCTCGGTACTCGACCGCAACGGGGTCGAGCGTGCGCCAAAGGTACCACGCTCGGTCGTCGAGGCCTGACGCCCGCGCCACGTTCAAGACGCTCTTCGGCCGACCCGACCACGACCCCGACAACTTCACCTTCGAGCAGGCGAGTTGGTATGCCGCCTCGTTCATGGCGGGCAAGTGCAAGGAGATCAAGTGCATCATCGTGGGCGGCAAGGACACGCTCGTGCTCGGGCAGTACGAGGTGGAGGAGGGTTGGGTGTTCGTGTTCGGCACCCAGACGCCGAGCGGCGAGACACACGTTCTGTTTCCCGCGAAGGATCCCACCAAGTACGAGATCGTCGAGCCGCCCGCGACGCGCTGAGGCCTAGTCCCAGCTGAGGACGACCTTCCCGGACTTTCCCGAACCCATCGTCTCGAACCCCTTCAGGTATTCCTTCACGTCGAAGCGATGCGTGATCATCGGCGCGAGGTCCAGTCCGCTCTGCAGCATCGCGATCATCTTGTACCAGGTCTCGAACATCTCGCGGCCGTAGATGCCCTTGAGAACAAGCCCCTTGAAGATCACCTGCGTCCAGTCGATGGCGGCCTCCGAAGACAGGATGCCGAGCATCGCGATCTTTCCCCCGTGGTTCATGACCTCCAGCATCTGCCGGAAGGCGGCGGGAACGCCCGACATCTCCAGGCCGACGTCGAAGCCCTCGACCATGCCGAGATCTGCCATCACATCCTTCAGCGATTCCTTCGACACGTTCACGGCGCGGCTGGCTCCCATCTTCGTCGCGAGCCCCAGCCGGTAGTCGTTCATGTCGGTGATCACCACGTGGCGGGCGCCGACGTGGCGCGCGATGGCCGCGGCCATGATGCCGATGGGGCCCGCGCCGGTGATCAGCACGTCCTCGCCCACGAGGTCGAAGGAGAGCGCCGTGTGGGCGGCGTTGCCGAAGGGATCGAGGATCGAGGCGATCTCGTCGGGAATGTCGTCGGGAATCGGGAAGGCGTTCCCGGCCGGAATCACGAGGTAGTCCGCGAAGGCGCCGGGGCGATTCACCCCCACGCCCTGGCTGTTGCGGCACAGGTGCCGGCGGCCGGCGCGGCAGTTGCGGCAATGCCCGCAAACGATATGACCCTCTCCGGAAACGCGCTGCCCGGCCTTCAGCCCGCGCACCTCCTGGCCGATCGCCTCCACGATGCCCACGTACTCATGGCCCACGGTCATGGGCACGGGGATGGTCTTCTGCGACCAATCGTCCCAGTGGTAGATGTGCATGTCCGTGCCGCAGATGGCCGTCTTCGTCACGCGGATCAGCACGTCGTTGTGGCCCACCGCCGGCTTCGGGGCGTCGACCATCCAGATGCCGGGCTCGCGCTTCGTCTTCGCCAATGTCCTCATTGGATGACTCCGAGCTCTTTCCCGATCTTCGCGAACGCCTCGATAGCGCGCTCGATGTGCTCGGGCTCGTGGGCCGCCGACATCTGCGTGCGGATGCGCGCCTGGCCTCGCGGGACGACGGGGAAGGAAAACCCGACCACGTAGATGCCTTCCTGCAGCAGGCGATCGGCCATGCGCTTGGCGAGCGTGGCGTCGCCGAACATCACCGGGATGATGGGATGGTCCGCGCCCGCGAGCGTGAAGCCGAGCTGGGTCATCTCGCGCCGGAAATGCGCTGCATTGCTGCGCAGCCTCTCGCGCAGCGTGCCCCCCTCCTCGAGGAGATCGAGGACTCGCAGCGACGCGCCCGCGATGGCGGGCATGAGGGTATTCGAGAACAGGTAGGGGCGCGAGCGATTGCGCAGCCATTCCACCACTTCGCGCCGGCCGGCCGTATAGCCTCCGGAAGCGCCGCCAAGCGCCTTGCCGAGCGTTCCCGTGACGATGTCCACACGCCCTTCGACCCCGCAATGCTCGGGAGTTCCGCGGCCGTGCGTGCCCATGAAGCCCACGGCATGGGAGTCGTCGACCATCACCATCGCCCCATAGCGTCCCGCGAGGTCGCAGATGCCGGGCAGGTTGGCCACGATGCCGTCCATCGAGAACACCCCGTCGGTAGCGATCATCGTGTAGCGCGCCCCGGCTGCGGCCGCGGCTTTCAACTGGTCCTCGAGGTCGGCCATGTCGTTGTTCGCGAAGCGAAAGCGCTTCGCCTTCGAGAGCCGTACGCCGTCGATGATGGAAGCGTGGTTGAGCGCGTCCGAAATCACGGCGTCCTCCTCGCCCAGCAGCGTTTCGAAGAGCCCGCCGTTCGCGTCGAAGCACGAGCCGTAGAGGATCGCGTCCTCGGTGCCGAGGAACTTCGCCAGCCGCGTTTCGAGCAGGCGATGCACGCTGTGCGTTCCGCAGATGAAGCGTACCGAGGCCATTCCGTAGCCGTCCCGGTCGAGGGTTTCGCGAGCGGCGGCAATGACTTCCGGATGATTGGCCAGGCCGAGGTAATTGTTGGCGCAGAAATTCAGGACGGTCTTGTTTTCCGCGACCCGGACCTGCGCCGCCTGCGGCGAGTCGATGACCCTTTCCGACTTGTACAGGCCCTGGGCCTCGAGCTCGCGCAACTGGGCGCGCAGGTGATCCTGGAAGGAAATCGGCATGCCGGGATTATCTCAGAGGAATCATGAACTTTTCGTACATGCCGGCGACCAATGTGCATGTCCGCGCACGCCGGCTCCCAGTCCCCCGATAGCGCTCCTGCGGTGGGTTCCGGCCCCGTTCGCAGCCTGCGCGACGCCGACTACCGTCTCCTGGTCGAGAGCATCGAGGACTATGGAATCTTCATGCTCGATGCCGCGGGTCACGTGCGTTCCTGGAACCGCGGCGCCGAGAAGCTGAAGGGCTACAGGGCCGACGAGATCATCGGCGAGCACTTCTCCCGTTTCTACACCCCGGACGCCATCGAACGCCAATCGCCCGACAAGGAGCTGCAGGAGTCGGCTCGTCTCGGGCGCTTCGAGGACGAGGGCTGGCGCGTACGCAAGGACGGCACGCGCTTCTGGGCGAACGTCGTCATCACCGCCTTGCGCGGTGAAGATGGCGCACTCGCGGGCTTCGCCAAGGTTACCCGCGACCTGAGCGAGCGCAAGCGCATGGAGGAGCTCGAGGAGGAAGGCCGCCATGTCACCGAGTTCCTGGCGATGCTCGCCCATGAGCTGCGCAACCCGCTGGCGCCGATTCGCAACGCCGTGAGCATCCTTGCCGTGAGCCAGGACGCCACCCCCCAGGTCTCCTGGTGTCGCGACGTGATCGACCGCCAGACCACGCACCTCTCGCGCCTCGTCGACGACCTCCTCGATGTGAGCCGCATCACGCGTGGCAAGCTGCAGATGCACACCGCGCCGATGGACCTTGGCGTGGCGGTACAGCGGGCCATTGAGACCTCGCGGCCGTTGATCGAGTCGCGCAGGCACCAACTCGAAGTGACGACGCCCGGAGAGCCGGTCTGCGTGCAGGGCGACCTCACGCGCATCGCGCAGGTTGTCTCCAACCTGCTGAACAACGCGGCCAAGTACACGCCGGAGGGCGGCCGGATCTCGGTGGCAGTCGCGCTCGATGGGCGAGACGCCGTCCTGCGCGTGAAGGACACCGGCATGGGAATCCCGGCGTCGCTGATCGAACGCGTGTTCGATCTCTTCGCCCAGGGCGAGCGCACGCTCGACCGCTCCGCGGGCGGGCTGGGCATCGGCCTCACGCTCGCACGGCGCATCGTCGCGCTGCACGGCGGCACGATCACCGCGGCGAGCGCCGGCGCGGGTCGCGGCGCGGAATTCACTGTGCGCCTGCCGCGGATGTCGGAGCAGGACAGGGCGGGCACGGGAAACGGCGTGTCTGCGCTTTCGCAGACCGGGAACAGGCGCTCGATCGTGGTCGTGGACGACAACCCCGACTCGGCCATGAGCATGGCCATGCTGCTGCGCATGATCGGCCATCAGGTCGAGACGGAGAACGACGGTCCTTCCGCCCTCGAGCGCATTGCCGCGATGAAGCCGGAGATCGTCTTCCTCGACATCGGGCTGCCAGGCATGAACGGATACGAGGTCGCGAAGGAGCTGCGCTCGCGTCCCGAAGGCAAGGGCATGCTCATCTACGCGATGACAGGCTACGGGCAGGAGGAAGACCGCAAGCGCTCCCTCGCCGCAGGCTTCGACGGCCACCTGGTCAAGCCGGTGTCTTCGGAGGAGCTCCTCGCGGTGATCGACATTCCGAGCCCACGCGGCTAGAATCCCCGCCCATCCGACCGGGAGAGAATCTGGTTAGGGGACAGACCCCTTGGGGTCCGCCCTAAGGGGTCTGTCC
>JBKJYC010000376.1:0-6075 GCA_046715885.1 Usitatibacter sp. | reverse complement strand
GAGGCCGGTGTCGGGGCGCGCACCGTGCTCTGCTTGGCCGCGTCGTCGCAGGCGGAGTCCTGGTACACGGTCCGGCCCTGCGCGGTCACGCACTTGAAGAGTTGCGCCTCGGCGGCGAGCGCGGCGGCGAGGCCCGCGGCGAGGAGGGCGATCCGGCGGATGTGCGGTGTTCTCATTTGCGCTTCCCCAGGGGAACGAACTCGAGGTCCTCGGGCCCGGTGTAGTTGGCCGAGGGTCGGATGATCTTGCCGTCGATGCGCTGCTCGATCACGTGCGCCGCCCAGCCGGAGGTGCGCGAGATGACGAACAGCGGCGTGAACATCGCCGTGGGCACGCCCAGCATGTGGTACGAGGTGGCGCTGAACCAGTCGAGGTTGGGGAACATCTTCTTCTCGCGCCACATCACTTCCTCGATGCGCGCGGAAATGTCGAAGAGCTTCATGTCCCCGGCGTCCCTGGAAAGCTTGCGGGCGACTTCCTTGATGACCTGGTTGCGTGGGTCGGCGATGGTGTACACGGGATGCCCGAAGCCGATCACGATCTGCTTGTCCGCGATGCGCTTCACGGTGTCGGCTTCCGCTTCCCCGGGATTGTCGTACCTCCCGATGGTATCGAAGGCGAACTCGTTCGCCCCGCCATGTTTCGGTCCTTTCAGGGCGCCGATGCCGCCGGTGATGGCCGAATACATGTCGGAGCCTGTCCCGGCGATCACCCGGCAGGTGAAGGTGGAGGCGTTGAATTCGTGCTCGGCATAGAGGATGAGGGAGGTGTGCATCGAGCGCACCCAGAGCTTGGATGGCTCCTTGCCGTGCAGCAGGTGGAGGAAATGCCCGCCGATGGAATCGTCGTCGGTCTCCACGTCGATGCGCCTGCCGGAGTGGGAGAAGTGGTACCAGTAGAGAAGCATGGAGCCGAAGGAAGCCATCAGGCGATCGGCGATGTCCTTCGCCTCCGAGGCCTTGCGGTCCTCGGCCTCGGGGAGCACCGAGCCCAGGGCGGAAGCGGCGGTGCGCATCACGTCCATGGGATGCGCGCTCGCGGGGATGCTCTCGAGGATGTCCTGCACGTCGGCGGGGATGCCGCGCAGGCGCTTCAGCTTGCGCTTGTAGGCGGCGAGCTCGGCCTTGTTGGGAAACTTGCCGTGCACCAGCAGGTAGGCGATCTCCTCGAACTCGGCGGCCTCCGCGATGTCGAGGATGTCGTAGCCCCGGTAATGCAAATCATTGCCCGTGACGCCGACCGTGCACAGCGCGGTATTCCCGGCGACGACACCGGAGAGGGCGACCGACTTCTTCGGTTTCGGGCCGGCGGCCGCGCCGCCCGCGGCGCTCTTCACTTCGGTTGCTGCGCTCATGGGTTTCTCCATTACCTGCCCTTGGCGAAGAGGGCGTCCAGCTTCTGCTCGAACTCGTGATAGCCGAGGTGCTTGTAGAGGTCGTCGCGCGTCTGCATCGTATCGACCACCGCTTTCTGGGTGCCGTCGCGGCGCAGCGCTTCGTACACGCCCAGCGCCGCCTTGTTCATCGCGCGGAACGCGGAGAGCGGATAGAGCGCGATATCGACCTTGGCGCTGTCCAGCTCCTCCAGCGCGAAGAGAGGCGTCTTGCCGAACTCGGTGATGTTGGCGAGGATCGGCACCTTCACCGCCGCCTTGAACTTCGCATACATCTCCAGGTCGGTGATGGCCTCGGGGAAGATGCCGTCGGCGCCGGCCTCGACGCAGGCGAGCGAGCGCTCGATGGCGGCCTCGAGCCCCTCGCTGGCGAGCGAGTCGGTGCGCGCGAGGATGAAGAAGTCCCGGTCGGTCTTCGCATCCACCGCCGCCTTGATGCGATCGGCCATCTCCTGCTTGGAGACCAGCTCCTTGTTGGGACGGTGGCCGCAGCGCTTGGCGCCGACCTGGTCCTCGATGTGCATCGCGGCCGCGCCCGCCTTGATGAGCGCCTTCACGGTGCGCGCGACGTTGAAGGCGCTGGCCCCGAAACCGGTATCGACATCGACCAGCAGCGGGAGGTCGCACACGTCGGTGATGCGCCGCACGTCCGTCAGCACGTCGTCCAGGTGGGAGATGCCCAGGTCGGGCAGGCCCAGCGAGCCGGCGGCGACGCCGCCCCCGGAGAGGTAGATCGCCTTGAACCCGCTGTTCCTGGCCAGCGTGGCGTGGTACGCGTTGATCGCGCCCGGGACCTGGAGCGGTTTCTCGGCTGCAAGCGCCGCCCGGAATGTTGCGCCTGGGGTCATGCGGATCCTTTATTGGAAGAAAGCGATGGCGGCGTCCTCGGGGATCGCGACACCCGTCACGCGTGCCTTCTGCAGCAGCTCCCAGAAGTAGCGGTACGTAGCGCGGTCGTGCAGCTCGCCGGAATACTGGATCGGTCCCCAGTTGGCCTTCTGCGCGGCCAGGAGTATCGCGGCACCGTCGGCCACCTCGCCCAGGTCCGGCTTCATCGCATCGACGATGGGCTGGATCTGCACCGGATGGATGCTCCACATGCGCAGGAAGCCGAAGTCGTTGCGCGCCTTCCAGGCATCGTGGAAGACGTTGTAGGTGTTCTTGAGATCCAGCGAGACGTTGTGCGCCGGAACCACGCCATGGGCCAGGGCCACGGCCACCACCTCGGTCTTTGCGCGCACCACGAGCGGGTGCTCGAACTGCCCGGGGGAGCGCATGTTCGAGGCGTGGATGGCGCCGTGATGGCCGCTCACGAAATCCATCAGCCCGAAATCGAGCACCTGCACGCCGGGCAGCTGGGCCAGCTCCCAGGCATCGTGCAGCGCGCCGTGGGTCTCGATCAGGATGTGGATCGGGATCTCGCGCTTGAGCTTCTTCTTCCTCGCCGCGTCCCGGAGGTAGTCGATCATCACGGCGGCATCGGCCGCGGAGGTGCACTTCGGCAGGGTCACGTAGGCCAGGACCTTGCCCGCGCCGCCGACGAGAATGTCGATGTCCTTCTTCCAGTGGGCATGGGTGAAGTCGTGGATGCGCGCTCCGGCCATCTTGTGCGTGTTGCGCGGGGAATTGAGCACCTCCACGATCATCTCGGCGTGCTGCTTCTCGCGCCCGGCCTCGGCGCCGTCCTCGCAGTCGCAGGTGATGTCGAAAACCGGGCCGAGCTTGTGCTGCAGCTCGAGCGCCTTCACGATCAGCTTCTCGCTGCCGGCGAAATGCTCGCAGGCCGGGATCGGAGGCAGCGGCTTCTCGCCGGCGAACAGGGCGTCGTTGGGATGGCGTTGCGAAGGCATCGTGGCCATGGGAGCTTTCGTCGAGTCGGCTATTTTACTGGGCCGCGGCGGGGAATGAGCACTGTGTAGTCAAGGTCGAGCACCACGGCGTCGTGGCGATCGCCGGACGCCACGGGCGGCAGCTCGGAGAGCTTCACGTTCTTCGCCCCCAGCATGCGCAGCCGCAATGCGCCCAGGTCGGTGCGGCCGGGAAGGGCCCACGCGTCCAGGACCACGTGGCGGCAATACAAGGTATCGCCCGCGAACGTCGGATGGGCGTGCGTGCCGCCGTTGATCGCGGCAATCCCGAGGGCATTCTCGAGCCCGTCGTAAGAAAGCGCGCGGCACACCGACATCACGTGGCCGCCGTAGACGAGGCGCTTGCCGAAGGCGCTGGACTTGGCCAGGAACGCGTCGAAATGCACGCGCGCCGGATTCTGGTAGAGGCGCGTGGCGAGCGTGTGGTCCGACTCCTCTAGCGTCATGCCGCCCGGATGGTCGATCGTCAGGCCGGGCGCGAAGTCCTCCCACAAGCGCTCGCTGCCGGTGAAACGCCGGTCGAGGGCGGAGGGGCGAAGGAACGCGGGCACCGGCAGGCGCGCGGCATCCACCTCGCGCGGCAGCGCCGGCACGATCACGTCCGGCGCCGCGGCGAGCGGGTCGCGTTTTTCCACCATCACCCAGCGCGCCCACGTGAGCACCTCGCGGCGGTGCTGGTTGAAGGCATGCGAGCGCACGTACACCACGCCGCTCCTGCCGTTGGAGGTCTGGCGCAGGCCGATGACCTCGCTCTCGCAGGCGATCGTGTCGCCGACGTACACCGGCTCGAGGAATCGGGTGTCGGCATAGCCCAGGTTCGCCACGGCGTTGTAGGAGATGTCGGCCACGGTCTTGCCGAACGCGATGTGGAAGGCGAGCAGGTCGTCCACCGGCGCGGACGCGTAACCGAGCGCCCTGGCGAGCGGCTCGGAGCAATGCAGCGGCGCCCGGGCGCCGGTAAGGGCGATGTAGAGCGCCACGTCGCCGTGGGAGAGGGTGCGCGGCGTGGCGTGCCGGTAGCGCTGGCCGACGCGGAAGTCCTCGAAGAAATGGCTCACTGCCCCGCTTCCAGCTTCTGGATCATGTCGTTCAGCGCCAGCATCCGCTTGGCCGCCTTCACGTGGTGGCTTTCGACCAGGCGCCCGTTCACCACGACCGTGCCGCGGCCTTCGCGATGCGCGTGCTCGAGCGCCTCGATCACCTCGAGGGAGGCGGCGAGGTCATGCGGCTTGGGCGTGAACGCGTCGTTGCAATACGGCAGCTGGAACGGATGCACGAGGCTCTTGCCGTCGAAGCCCAGGTCGCGCGCCAGGCGGCAGGCGTATTCGAAGGACTGCATGTCCTTCAGGTCCGTCGAGATGCCGTCGACCACCGAGCGGTCGTATGCGCGCCCGGCGAGCAGCACCATCGAGAGGCTGTGCACGACGGCGATGCGATCGGGCGTGCGACGCCCGTGGAGCTGGTTCAGCAGGTCGGAGGTCGCCATCACGATGCAGGCGATGCGGTCGGAAGCCGCCGCGATCTCCTCGGCGCGCAACACACCCAGGGGGCTTTCGATCATCACCATGATCGGCAGGTGGCTGCCGCCCGCGCTATCGAGCGCGGCCAGCGCCTCGAGAACGTCGGCCGTGGACTCGATGTTCGGAAACAGGATCGCGTCCGCGCCACAGCGCGCCACGGCCTTCACGTCCTCCGGGCCCCAGGGCGAGTCGAAATCGTTCACGCGCACCACCACCTCGCGCCGGCCGTAGCCGCCGGAGAGCACGGCATCGACCACGTTGCGGCGCGATTCGACCTTCGCCTCGACCAGGATCGGGTCGCCCAGGTCGAGGATCACCGAGTCCACCTTGAGCGTGCGCGCCTTGTGGAGGTAGCGGGCGCTGCAGCCCGGGACGTACAGCATCGAACGGCGCGGTCGGAAGTAGGGATTCATCGGGAAGCACTTGAATTGCCGTGGAAATTTCCGGGAGACCTGCGTGCTGCTGCGCAGCAATTCTAAGCCCGGGCCGGGGTCGTGTCAAACGTCTTATATAAGACATAGGACACGCACGCTCTGCTACCATCGCCGCATGCCGGCGAAGCCCTCCGCGACCCCCTCGTTCCGCCCGCTCTACGAGCAGATCCGCATCCTGCTCACGCAGAGCCTGGTCGCGGGCGAGTGGAAGCCGGGGGAGAACATCCCCTCGGAGCTCGAGCTCGCGGCGCGCTTCCGCGTGAGCCAGGGGACGGTGAGGAAGGCCATCGACGAGCTCGCCTCCGAGCATATTCTCGTGCGCCGGCAGGGGAAAGGCACTTTCGTCGCCTCGCACAGCGAGCCCTCCTACCAGTACCGCTTCCTGCGCGTGATGCCCGACAGCGGCGAGAAGCTCCATCCGCAGAACCACTTCCTCGAGCTGAAGCGCTCCAAGGCCGGCATCGACGTCGCGGCGGCGCTGAAGTTGAAGCCCGGCATGCCGGTCCACTCGGTCAAGCGCGTCCTGCTGTTCCAGGAGCGGCCCCTGATCCACGACGAGATCGTGCTCGCCGCGGCTACCTTCCCCGGGCTCACGCTGGCACGCCTCGAGGAATTCCGCGGCTCGATGTACAGCTTCTACGAGAGCGTCTATGGCCTGCGCATGATTCGCGCCGAGGAGCGCCTGCGCTCGGTGGCCGCCGATCCCGTGACCGCCGGCCACCTGGAGATCGAGCCGGGCGCGCCGCTGCTCTGCGTGGACCGGATCGCCTTCACCTATGGCGACAAGCCGGTCGAATGGCGCCGCGGGTTGTGCCTGACGGACGGATTCTCGTACTACAACGAGCTGAGTTGACCAATTG
>JBKJYC010000375.1:0-4002 GCA_046715885.1 Usitatibacter sp. | reverse complement strand
CATCGAAGAAATCGTCGCGTGCGTCCGCGACGAGCTGCGCGTGGAGAAGCACGCGTCGCCCTATCACTTGCTCGGGCTTTCCCTGGGCGCCATGGTCGCGGTGGATTGGGCCGCGAGGCATCCCGCCGAGATCGCGGCGTGCGTGCTGGTGAATACCAGCCTCCGGCCCTTCAACGCGATCCACGAGCGGCTGCGTCCCCGCCACTACCCGCTGCTGCTGCGGCTCGCGCTCTTCGAAGGCGAGCCTCGCCAGCGCGAGAGCGCGATCCTTGCACTCACCAGCGCCAACGGGGACGCGGGCGGGCGCATCGTGGAAGCGTGGTCCCGGTATCGGCGCGAGGCGCCCGTGTCGCGCTCCAACGCGCTGCGCCAGCTCGTGGCCGCCGCGCGCTACACGGCGCCCGCATCGCCGCCGCCGGTGCCGGTGCTGCTCCTCGCCAGCGCCGGGGACCGGCTCGTCTCCCCCAACTGCTCGCGCACGCTCGCGCGCCGCTGGGGCGCGCCCCTCGCGATGCATCCCAGCGCGGGGCACGACCTGCCGCTCGACGACGGGCCCTGGATCGCCGCCGAAGTCCGCCGCTGGTTGGAAAACCTCTAGGCGGCGATGCGCCGGCCCTCGCCGAGGTAGCGCTCGCGCTTCGCGGGCTTCAGGCGCAGCAGGTCCACGAGAACCAGGCCGTCCACGCAGCCCGAGAAGGTGGCATCGACGCCGAAGCCGAGGAAGCGCGCGCCGCCCGGGTCGCAGAGCTCGGTGTACTGCTTGTAGAGCGTCGGGACGCTGGCGCCGAGCTCGCCCAGGCGGTGCTTCAGGGTGCGGAAGTCGCGCGCGTAGTCGTCGCCCGGGACGATCGCCGCCAGCGCGCTCTCCTCCGCGTCGGTGATCACGAAGGGGACGCGGGGTGTGGCGAGCCTCTCGGGCATGCCGAAGTAGCGGCGATAGAAATAGACCAGCAGCTTGCGTGCCGCCTCGGGGTAGCCGGCGCTCACGCTGACCGGCCCGAAGAGGTAACGCACCTGCGGACGCGTCGCAAGGTACGCGCCGATCCCGTACCAGAGGTATTCGAGCGCACGCATGCCCTGGTAGCGCGGCTGCACGAAGCTGCGGCCCAGCTCCAGCGACTGCGCGAAATGCGCCCGCATGCCGTCCTCGAAGGAGAAGAGCCCGTGGGTGTAGAGCCCCCCGGGCCCGCGCTCGGCCAGGATGCTCTCGACCTCCGCGATCCGATACGCGCCGACGATCTGCATCTCGGCCTCGTCCCAGAGCACGACGTGCTTGTAGTACGCATCGAAGGCGTCGAGGTCGCGTCGCTTGCCCGTTCCCTCGCCCACCTGGCGGAACGCCACCTCGCGCAGCCGGCCCAGCTCGCGCATCACGGCGGAGCTGCCCCGGCCTGCGAACAGGAAGATGTCCTTGCCGTCGTGGGTCCGTCCGAGGCGCTCGGCGCCGTGCAGCTCACGCCGCAGGTCCAGGCGCGCCTCGGGATGGGCGATCGGCTTTTCGGTCTTGAACGCGAGCACCGCGCGCGGCCGGGCGATACCGTAGAGCTGGTCGGTGATGCGGCGGATCTTCTGCTCGCGGGGCACGTCGAGCGCGGCGATCTCGCGCCAGGCGATCGGCTCGCCGATGCGCACCGGCATCGTGGTGTTGCGCTGGCGCATCGCCTCGCCGATCAGCATCAATGTGGAGAACGCCTTGAACACCGTCGACACGCCGTAGAAGAGCGCCGAGTTGCGCCCGTCCAGGTGCACGGGCAGCAACGGCGCCTTGGCGTGCTCGGCGAAGCGCAGGAACCCGGCATGCCAGCGCCCGTCGCGGATCCCCAGCGGGCCGGCGCGCGAGACTTCGCCGCACGGGAAGATGATCACCGCCTCGTCGTTGGCGAGCGCATCGTGGATCGCCTGCACGTTGGCCTTGTTGTACCCGGCGCCCAGGTTGACGACGGGGAGCAGCAGGCTGTGCAGCGGCTTGAACTGCATGAGGATGTCGTTGGCGACGATGCGCACGTCCTTGCGCACCTCGCTCACGAGCTTGAGCAGCGCCACCCCGTCCATCACGCCCAGCGGGTGGTTGGCGACGATGACCACGCGGCCCTCCGCCGGGATGTTCTCGATCTCGCGGCCGACGACGCTGTAGCTGAAATTGAAGTGCTCGAGGAAGCGGTCGATGAACTCCACGCCCTCGAGGCCCGCTGCGGCGTCGAGGAAGTCGTTCACCTCGCGCTCGCGCAGCAGCATCTTCAGGAACGCTAGCGCCGGCTTGGTGAGGATCCCGGGCTTGCTGCCGAAGTCGGGAAACTTCGACTCGATGACCTCTTCCAGCTGGAACATGCCTCCGCCTCCGCCGTTGCGGCTACGGGCATGTTACGAAGCGGATGTGTCAATTGCGGGACAGCATCGGCGCCGCGCTACCCGAACTTGACCTTCATCGCGAGGATCGCCCCGGCAAGCACCAGCGTGACCGCGTTCCAGAGAATGATCGCGGGCTCCTGGCGCGCGACGCCGCATGTCGGTCGTTTCCATCCTCTTCCCGTAACTGGAGCCTGGCTCCGATTATTCGCCTAGAGGATCTCCGGATTCTCGCGACCCTGTCATCGGCTCGTCAACTGCGAGCGGCAACCTCGCAACTCCGAACCGAATGAGAGACTTCCGATGAAGAAGCAAGGATTCATGGCCGCGGCTGTCCTGGCCGCCGTTTGCACCGTGGTCGCGCCGTTTTCCGCCGCCGACGACAACAAGCACGATTCGAAGGCGCCGCTCGTCATCGGCCACCGGGGCGCTCCCGGTTACCTTCCGGACCACACGCTCGAAGGCTACGCGCTCGCCATCGAGCTGGGCGCGGACTTCATCGAGCCCGACCTGGTCGCGACCAAGGACGGCTTCCTGATCGCGCGCCACGAGCCCAACCTCGTCGCCACCACGAACGTGAAGGACCTGCCGCAGTTCGCCGGACGCAAGCGCACGGTGGCGATCGACGGATTTCCGGAAGAGGGATTCTTCGCGAGCGACTTCACCCTTGCGGAAATCCGCACGTTGCGCGCCGTCCAGCCGCTGGGCGAGCGCGACCAGAGGTTCAACGGCAAGTTCGGCATCCCGACATTGGACGAGGTGATCGCCCTGGCCAAGCGCAAGTCCGCGGAATCCGGCCGCACCATCGGCATCTACCCCGAGACCAAGCACCCGACCTACCACCAGACCATCGGGCTGCCGCTCGAGGACCGGCTGCTCGACGCGCTCAAGCGCGCGGGCTGGAACAAGCGCGAGTCACCGGTCTTCATCCAGTCGTTCGAGACCGCGAACCTGAAGTACCTGCGCGGCAAGACCAGGGTGCGTCTGGTGCAGCTCATCGATGCGAACGACGTCAACCCCGATGGCTCGCTCGACTTCACTGCGCCTTACGACAGGCCCTATGACTGGACCGTCTCCGGACGCGCGGGGCTGTTCAAGGACCTCGTGACGCCGGCCGGCCTCGCCGAGGTGAAGACCTACGCCGACGGCATCGGCCCGTGGAAGCCGTACATCATGAGCCAGGCGGGGCCCAATCTCCTGCCGCCAACGACGCTGGTGGCGGACGCGCATCGCGCGGGCCTGGTCGTGCATCCCTACACGTTCCGCAACGAGCAGCGCCGCCTCGCCGCCGACTACGCGGGCAACCCGGTCAACGAGTACCTGCGCTTCTACGAGCTCGGCGTGGACGGGCTCTTCAGCGACTTCGCCGATACCGCCTTCGCCGCGCGCGCGATGTTCCTGCTCGCCTCCGATGCTTCGTACCGCGATTGACTCCTGGGCACGCGCAAGTGCGAGCGGGACCGCAACGACGACTGAACCTGATTTCCTGGTGAACCCCTCTTGCCCGGCCTCACCGCCGGGTTTTTTTCGTGCCGCGAGCGAACGTGCACAATGGCGTCATGCGCATACACCGAGCTGATGACCCGAAACTAGACTCGAAACCGTCACACGATTGTCATCCAATGCACGCATGACCAGGCCCGGCCCGTCCAGGGT
>JBKJYC010000374.1:0-2945 GCA_046715885.1 Usitatibacter sp. | reverse complement strand
CCGTGAACCACACCATCGAGGGCAGCCACGCGGTCGCCAACCTGATGGACAACGTTCCCCCGGGCACGCCGCCGCAGCAGGGCGGCCCGCAGACGCTGATCACCGGGCCCGGCCAGACCGTGCTGGTGCAGGGCACGCAGGCGCCCAAGTACATTCCCACGCCGCAGTTCATCGCGGACACCGCCACCAACCCGACCGGCGCCAAGGGCGCCGTGGCGCCCCCCGTGGGCAGCGCCGCGGAGCCGCGCAACTTCGCGCCCAGCGACAACCAGCAGCTCACCGCGGGCACGCAGAACACCGGCACGCCCATCGGCAACAACGGGCTGGGTTTCGTCACCATCGACGCCTCGGCCAACCTGCTCGCCGACCCGAGCGGCCTGAACGACCTCGTGATCGTCACCAACGGCCCGTTCCTCGGCCAGGCCACGAGCAACGACGTCACGCGCGAGGGCGCGGCCCTGCGTGGCTACAGCGCGTATCGCGGCTCGCTCTCCGACCTGCGGCCCGCGCTGGTGGGCGGGCAGTTGCTCGAAACGCAAACCGTGGCGCTCGGCGGCGGCACCTCGATCTCGCTCGGGCGCTGGGAAGGCGCTTCGCTCGGATTCAACGGGCCGGGCTCCGCGCTGCCGGTGCCGGGAAACATCCACTACATCTACGCGCCCTCTGGCTATCCCACGTATCTGTCCGACGTACTCACCGGGACCGCGGTGTACACCCTTGTGGCGGCCACCTCGCCCACCAACCAACTGAACACCCCGGGCTCCCTGGGCACCGCGACGCTGAACGTGAACTTCACCAACCGCACCCTGAACCTGGTGCTCGGCATCAGCTTGCCGCCCGCTCGCGGCAATGGCGGCGGCGCCTGGAATGCCACGGCCAGCAACGTGCCCTTCGCGCTGAACACATTCTTCGCGACGACGGGCGACCGGCTGCTCGTTTCCAACGGCACGGGCCTGACGTCCCAGGGCAACCCCAACCTGAGCGGGACCGTCGAGGGCAGCTTCGTGGGTGCCGGCCTGCAAGGCGCGATCGTGGGCTACAGCATCACGGACATTACCGGGGGGAACCCGGTGAACCACAACACCGTGAGCGGCGTGGCCGCGTTCACCGGCCCGACGCAGAACGGCGCCGCGCCCCATCGCGAAGGCCGCGTTTCGGATCCCGACGGCTTCCTCGCGTCGTCGGACTTCTCGCGCAACTACGCGACCACCAACCGCCCGGAAGAAGTCACCGGCGATCTCGAGGGGCGGGTCACCGCATTCGTCGCCCCCGCAGTCGGACTCGGGCCGCGCGCGACCTACGCGCTCGGCACGGCGCAGGTGGTGCAGGCGGGCTTCGATCCCGAAACGGGCATGGTGTGGGGCCGCTGGGGCAACGGCGTCGCACAGGTGACGAGCGGGACCGACAGCCGATCGATGGATCTGCGCGGCCCGAGCCTGCACTACATCTTCGCGGGCACGCAGTCCGGACCGACTTCGCTGCCGCTGACGGGCAGCGCGACCTATGACGTGATCGGCTCCACCTCGCCGACCGACGCGGCCGGGCGCGTCGGCACGTTGGGCAGCGCGACCCTGGACGCGAACTTCACCAACCGCACCGCCTCGGCGAGCGTCAACGTGACCATCGCCGGCCAGAACTGGATCGGCAGCGCTCCCAGCATGCCGATCTATCGCGACCAGTTCTTCTCGGCCTACACCGGCAGCTCGATTCCCGGCGCGCCCAACATCTCGCCGCTCACGATCTCGTGCACGCCCAGCTGCGGGCTGAACGCGCGCGGGAGCTTCGACGGCTTCTTCACCGGTCGCACGGGATCGCGCGCCGGCATGATGTACAACATGGGCGGCGTGCAGGGCGCGGTCGCGTTCGGGCGCCGCGGGGGCTAGCCACTAGGGCAGGGGCCGGTAAAGCGCGTCCCTGAGCGGTAATCGCGAATCGGGTGTCTGGATATCCGGACATCGCACGCACTCCGCGCCGTATCCCCGGAATTTTGTGCGCCTTTCCTTGCGACCGCGCGAGGCCGTGGGTTAGGATTCGAGACTGACGTCCCGCAGCGCGTCCGGGAATCCAGAATCAGCGGACCGCGCGCACCCTACCGACCGGAACAAGCCACGTCGTGACCGACGAGATCATTCTCGAAACCCGCGCGCTCACCAAGGAGTTCAAGGGCTTCCTCGCGGTCGACAACGTGAACCTGCGAGTCAAGCGCGGCGCCATCCACGCGCTGATCGGCCCCAACGGCGCGGGCAAGACAACCGTCTTCAACCTGCTCACCAAGTTTCTGCCCGTCACGCGCGGCACGATTCTCTACAAGGGCGAGGACATCACCGGCGAAAACCCGGCGGATGTCGCGCAGCGCGGCGTGATCCGGTCCTTCCAGATCTCCGCGGTGTTTCCCAACCTCTCGGTGCTGGAGAACGTGCGCATCGCGCTGCAGCGCAAGAAGGGCGCTTCCTTCGAGTTCTGGAAGTCGGAGAAGTGCCTCGAGGCGTTCAACGAGCCGGCGCGCGCCGTCCTCGATCGCGTCGGGCTGCGCAGCTTCGCCGACGTGCACGCGGGCGCGCTCGCCTATGGGCGCAAGCGCACGCTGGAAATCGCCACCACGCTCGCGATGGATCCCGAGATGATGCTGCTGGACGAGCCCACGGCCGGCATGGGCCACGAGGACGTGGACCGCGTGAAGGACCTGATCCAGGAAGTCGCGAAGGGCCGCACCGTCCTCATGGTGGAGCACAACATGAGCGTGGTCTCCGGGATCTGCGACACCATCACAGTGCTGCAACGCGGCACGATACTGGCCGAGGGACCGTACTCCGAAGTCGCGAAGAACCCGCAGGTGATCGAGGCCTACATGGGGAGCTCCGAAGCAGCGGGAGCCGCGCATGGCTGACGAGGTCCTCCAGGTCGCGAACCTGAACGCCTGGTACGGCGAGTCGCACGTGCTGCAC
>JBKJYC010000373.1:0-2819 GCA_046715885.1 Usitatibacter sp. | reverse complement strand
TGCGTGGTGACCGCGCGGCCCTTCTCGTCGAGGGCGATCAGCTCGGAGCCCTGCGGAAGCGCGGCGAGGATGCGCCCGCCCTCGAGGGTTTTCGCCTTCTCGGTGGTCTTGCCGGAGGTGCGCTCCTCGGGCTTCAATTCCACCAGCTCCACGCGGACCTCCGGCGGCATGCGGCGCACATACTCCTGGTAGCCCTCCTGGATCCAGGCGGGCATCCGGTGGCCCACCGAGAGGATGGTGACGCGCAAATCAGTGCGCGGGCTTGCGGCGCGGCTTGGCGGGCGGTTTCGCGGCCGGTTTCGCGCGCGGCTTCGCGGCGGGGCCGCGGGAGCTCGCAACAGCGCGCCTGGCGGGGGGCTTGCGCTGCCGCACCGGAACCGGAGGCACGGAGGCCGGCAGCATCGTGGAATTGATCACCGGGTCGCTCTTGCCCTCGCCCCAGAGCTCCTCGAGGTTGTAGTAGGTCCGCACGGCCGGCTGCATGATGTGCGCGACGATGTCGCCCGCGTCCACGAGGATCCAGTCGCCCGAATCCTCGCCCTCGATGCCGATGATGGTGGCACCCTTCTCGCGCAGCTTGTCGCTCACATGGCGGGCGAGCGCCTTGGTCTGGCGCGCCGACTCGGCCGTGGCCACGACGATCCAGTCGAACGCGTAGGTGACCTTGCGCACGTCGATGGCGAGGATGTCGCGGGCCCTGATGTCGTCCAGCGCGGAGATGACCAGCTTCTTCTTGGCGGGGGTGGAGAGGTTTCGGGCCATTTAGCGTTGGGACTGGTATAGCTTGTGGGAGCGGATGTATTCGGCGACGGGGTCCGGCGTCAGGTAACGGATCGACGCGTCGGCACGCGCCAAGTTGCGGATGGCGGTGGACGAGATCGCCAGCGGCGTCATCGAGAACGTCATTACTTTGCCCGCGGGAGCGGCCAGGAGTTCCCGCAGGTTGAGCGTGACGCGCGGGCCGGCTTCGGCGGGGAAGGCGCCCGGACCCCTGGAGAACCAATCGGCGTCGTCGGCGCGGATGGCTACGGCGAAGTGGGCGAGGTCGAAGAGCTCCTGCCAGCGGTGCCAGGCGTTGATCTTCGCGAAGGCGTCGGACCCGAGGAGGAAGACGAGGGGGACATCGGGACCGCGTTCGCGGCGGACCTCGACGAGCGTGTCGTACGTGTAGGTGGGGCCTTCGCGCTTGAGCTCGCGCTCGTCCACGCCGAAGCGCGCGTCGCGCTGCGTGGCGAGCTTGACCATGGTGAGGCGCTGCTCGTTGTTCGCATGGGCGTCGCGGCCGCGGTGGTAGGGCAGCCCCGCGGGGATGAAGAGGACCTGCTCCAGATGGAAGGCTTCGGCCAGCTCCGTGGCGAGCCGCAGGTGCCCGAGATGGATGGGGTCGAAGGTCCCGCCGAAGAGGCCCAGAGGGCTGGTCATCAAGTGCGCACGGTCAGGATCGAACGTGCCCGTCGCCCAGCACGATCCACTTCTGGGAGGTGAGACCCTCGAGCCCCACCGGCCCGCGCGCATGCAGCTTGTTGGTGGAGATGCCGATCTCCGCACCCAGGCCGTACTCGAAGCCGTCGGCCAAGCGCGTCGAGGCGTTCACCATGACGCTCGCCGAATCCACTTCGCGGAGGAAGCGCTGCGCGTGTGCCCAGTTGCCGGTGACGATCGCATCGGTGTGCTGCGAGCCGTACCTGGCGATGTGCGCGATCGCCTCGTCCAGATCCGCGACGACGCGGATCGCGATGATCGGCGCCAGGTACTCGGCGTACCAATCGGCCTCGCTCGCGGGCTTCGCCTCGGGGATGTACTTGCGCGTCTCCGCGCATCCGCGCATCTCCACGCCCTTGGCCGCATAGACCTTGGCGACTTCGGGCAGGAACATGCTCGCCAGGTGCCGGGCCACGAGCAACGTCTCAAGGGTGTTGCAGGTGCCGTAGCGCTGCGTCTTCGCGTTGTCGGCGATGCGCACCGCCTTGCCGATGTCGGCTTCCGCGTCCACGTACACGTGGCAGACGCCGTCCAGGTGCTTGATGACGGGCACGCGTGCGTCCTTCGATACGCGCTCGATCAGCCCCTTGCCGCCGCGCGGGACGATGACGTCGACGTGCCTTTCCATCGTGATCAGCTCGCCCACCGCGGCGCGCTCCGTGGTCGCCACCAGCTGGATCGCCGCTTCGGGCAGCCCCGCGGCCTTCAGCCCCGTAGCGAGGCAAGCGGCAATCGCCGTGTTGGAATGGATCGCCTCGCTGCCGCCGCGCAGGATGCAGGCGTTGCCGGACTTCAGGCACAGCGCCGCCGCGTCGGCCGTCACGTCGGGGCGAGATTCGTAGATGATGGCCACCACGCCCAGCGGCACGCGCATCTTGCCGACCTGGATGCCCGAGGGCCGGAACGTGAGGTCGGTGATGGCACCCACGGGATCGGGAAGGGTGGCGACCTGGCGCACGCCCTCGGCCATCTCCTCGATGGCTTTCGCCGTTAGCACCAGGCGCTCGATGAAGGCGTCGTCGAAGAGGGCGGTGGAATCGCTGCCTGCGCCCTCGCGGCCGCGGGCGCGCGCGCCCTTCACGTCGCGGGCGTTGGCCGCGAGGATCGTCTTCTCGCGATCGACGAGCGCCTCGGCCGCCGCGAGCAGCGCGCGATTCTTCGCCGCGGTGGAAGCGCGCGCGACCTGCGGGCCCGCGGCGCGCGCGGCCTCGCCGATGGCGAGCATCGAGGCACTGAGCTCGGTGGCTGCGTTCAGGTCGTGGGGCATGGTCAGGCCGCTTGCGTCCTCAGGACCGGACGGCCGGAGAGCCCGAGCGACATCTCGAGCACGTTGTCCC
>JBKJYC010000372.1:0-2768 GCA_046715885.1 Usitatibacter sp. | reverse complement strand
CTCCAAGGCAGCATCGGCGGGAATCGGGTCGCGCGGGCCGAGGGCCGCGAGGGACGGGTTGCGCTCGCGGATCGCGTCGACGTAAGCACGCTGCGCCGCGCGGTTGCGCGGGAAGAGCAGGGCGGCGAGCGATTGCATCGTGTCGCCAGGCCGGACCGGAAAGCCCCCCGGCGCCGTGCTCGCGGCGGTGGAGAGTCCCGTGGGCGGGGCTCCGGGCTCCGGCGAACGCGCCACGGCGCGCGGCTCGAAGAGCGCGCGGTATTCGCGATAGGCCACATGCGGCTGGCCGGGGCAGCGCACCACGATCCGCAGGCGCGTTGCGCGATCCGCGACGCGCTCCGCGGACTTGAGCCTCACGAAGCGCGCGCCGCCTTCCTCGTAGACGGCGACGTTCGCGCGCGTGACGAACGGCCCATCCTCGGGAGAGCCACGCGAAAGGAAGATGCACTCCGATCCCACCGCCGCGCCCGCGGCGGTCCCGAGCGCGATGGTCGAATCGAGCGGTTCGCCCACCGCGGAGCGCACGTCGATCTCCCCCAGCGTCGTGGACCACGCAAGTCCCACGGGGCCGCACAGCAACAACAGCGCCGCCAATCCGCACCGGGTCCGGGGAGTGTGCGCCGCGCGGGCCATGGCGGTAGTTGTTGTGAAACCCGGTCCGCTACCGGGTCATTCGATCAGGATTTCTTGCAGGCATCGTCCATGTCGACGCGGGCTTTCTCGCGCTCGCGCTCGATCTCCGAATCCTCGAGCAAGACGCGCTCGCCCTTGTCGTTGTACTTGTGGATGCGGCCGCCATCGGAGAATTGCTGGTAGGCGCTGCGCAACCGCTGGCACTGCTCGTCCTTGGCCGCCGCGAGCTTCGCCGAGTCGTCCGACTTCTTGGCTGCCTCGCGCGAATCCTGGCGACCCTTCTCGAGGTCCTTGTCGCGCGCGACATAGCCCTTGGCGGGCGCCGCGGCGCTGGTCGCGCCCGAGCCGGTGCTCAGCTGCTTCGTCTCCTGGTTCGCGGGCGGGGTGTCGGAATAGTGGGTCTTGCCGTCCTTGTCGACCCATTTGTAGAGCGGCTGTGCCGCAACCGGGGCGGCGAGGGCCAGCAGCATCGCGGCGATCAGGAAACGGTTCATGTCGGTTGCTCCTCCAGGTTGTTCAGTTCACGGCCGGAAAGGCCAGTTGCTCCAGCCCGAGTTGCGCAAGCTCGCTAGCGCGTTTGGCATGCCTCACGGTCGTCGCGTGCTCTTTCGCCAACGCCGCCTGGCGCGCGAGCACCAGCGCTTCCCACGCCTTCAGCCACAACGCCCGCTTCGAGCGCGCCCGCTGGATGTCCGTTTCCGCCTGCGCGAGCATCGCCTTCGCCTCCTGCTCCGGTGCGTCCGTGTCCACCGGGGCCACCATTTCCGGCACCTTCACGATCGGCGCCGGTTCAGCAGGCTTGACCACCTCCGGAGCCGCGCAGGAAGCCAGCGCCGCGGCTGCGGCGATCACCGCGCCGCACGCCGCCACCCGGCCCGCGAAGCCCCCAAAGCACCTGACGCAAACACGTGAAGTTTCAAGCATTTAGGTTACCTTATCGAGAAAGGACTGGAACGTCAATGAACGCCGTCACAGGGCTCTCGGATGACCGCTGTATGGCCCGTGTAGAGCCGATCTGTATAATCTCGTTTTGAGTCGAGGGTTTACGCAATGCGCGTCATTCAAAAAGCGCTCACGTTCGACGATGTCCTGCTGGTTCCCGCCCATTCGACCGTCCTCCCCCGCGAAGTCCGCCTCACCAGCCGCCTCACCCGGTCGATCCAACTGAACATCCCGCTGCTGTCCGCCGCCATGGATACGGTGACGGAGTCGCGCCTGGCGATCGCGCTGGCGCAGGAGGGCGGCATCGGCATCGTCCACAAGAACATCTCCCCGCAGTCACAGGCCGCCGAGGTCGCCAAGGTGAAGCGCTTCGAGAGCGGCGTGGTGAAGGAGCCGGTGACGATTGCTCCGTCGATGAGCGTGCGCGAAGTGCTCGAGCTTACCCGGCGGCACCGCATCTCCGGGCTTCCCGTCCTCGAGGGCAAGCGGGTGGTGGGCATCGTCACCAACCGTGACCTGCGCTTCGAGACCAATCTCGACCAGCCGGTGAAGAACATCATGACCCCGCGCGAGAAGCTGGTGACGGTGAAGGAGGGGGCCACCACGCACGACGCCCGGGAGCTGATGCACAAGCACCGCCTCGAGCGCGTGCTCGTGATCAACGGCGACTGGGAGCTGCGCGGCCTCATGACCGTGAAGGACATCCTCAAGTCGTCCGAGCACCCCGACGCGAGCAAGGACCAGTTCGGACGCCTGCGCGTCGGCGCGGCGGTGGGCGTGGGCGAGGACACCGAGGAGCGCGTCGAGCTGCTGGTGGAAGCCGGCGCCGACGTGATCGTGGTCGATACCGCCCACGGCCATGCGCAGGCGGTGCTCGACCGCGTGAAATGGGTCAAGAAGAAGTTTCCCAACCTGCAGGTGGTCGGCGGCAACGTGGCGACGAAGGAGGGCGCCCGGGCGCTCGTCGAGCACGGCGCCGACGGCGTGAAGGTGGGCATCGGCCCCGGCTCCATCTGCACCACCCGCATCGTCGCCGGCGTGGGCGTGCCGCAGGTGACGGCGTTCCTGAACGTCGCCGAGGCCCTGCAGAAGCTCGACATCCCCTGCATCGCGGAGGGCGGCATCCGCTACTCGGGCGACGTCGCCAAGGCGATCGCGGCAGGCGCCTCCAGCGTGATGCTGGACAGCCTTTT
>JBKJYC010000371.1:0-2880 GCA_046715885.1 Usitatibacter sp. | reverse complement strand
TGGGCGCGACGCCGTGGTAAGCCCATGGTCGCGTCCGATGCGCGCACGACGGTCCTTGCTGGGGTCACCGTCGCCCTCAGACTGCTCGGACGCGCTAGGCCTCTGACCGCGCGCGTTTTCGAGGGGGGAACCGCCACCAGGTCCAGGCCACTGCCGCGCCGAACCCTGCGTAGATCGCAGTGAATACCCACGGCAGCCAGTCCCAGAACAGCCACGCGTGGATCCACCGGGCGATGAAGCCCTTCTCGCTCGCCGTTCCGCGCAGGGCGTCCTCCCAGACTGTGAGCGGGCACATGTAGCCCAGCAGCGATTCGCCCACGACGAACCCGATCGCCGCGAGGTGCAGCCCGCGAAGCCAGGGGTTGAGCGCCCACGAGCGGCGGAGCGCGATTCCGAGCCAGATGGCCCCCAGACCGCCCACGACGAACAGGACGAACGCGGCATGCAGCACCAGGAGGAAATCAGCGGCGAGGCTCATGTACGATGCGGTTTATCACAATTTGCCACCGGGCCACCCCCATGAAACGTTTGTACCCAGCCGTTGCCCTGGCAGCCGTCCTGCTGGGTTCCGCCCTCCTGGCCGACGCCCAGCAGAAGGCCGCCGACATTCCGGTCGAGACGTTCTTCAAGCGCCCCGAAGTCTCGAGCATGCAGCTCTCCCCGAACGGCGAGATGCTCGCCGCCCTCGCAAACTACAAGGGGCGCGACAACCTGATCGTCGTCGACATCGCGAAGAAGACGCGTCACGTCATCACCTCGTTCGAGAAGTTCGACGTCTTCAATTTCTATTGGGTGAACAACAAGCGCCTGTACCTCCGGGTCGCGGAAGCGCGCGACGTCCTGAACCGCGCCCGCTACATCGGGACCTATGCGATCGATGTCGATGGCGAAAACCTGCGCAACCTCTCCGACCTCGTCGGAGGCAAGGCGCCTACGGGCACCTCCTTGGTCGCGGACATCGAGCCCCTCGCGCGCACCGACGACGGCACCGACGACATGATCGTCGAGATGAACTACCCGCGCTATGAGGCCGCGGACGTCCACCGCATGGATACCAGGACCGGGCGCAGCAAGAAGCGCCTCACGTTCGATGCTCCCGCGGACACCACCCGGTTCGTTCTCGACTGGGACCTCGTCCCGCGAGTGGCCGTCTCGCTGGACCAGCGCAAGGCCATGTACACCCTCTGGTACCGCGACAGCCTCGAAAGCCCATGGACGGAGCTCATGTCCTATCCGTACGGCGAGGGCGTGGAGCACATGCGGGCGCTGCGTTTCAACGCGGACAACAAGACGCTGTTCGTGGCCTCCAACATCGGGCGCGACAAGGCGGCGATCTACGCCTATGACCCGAAGGCGAAGAAGCTGGGCGACCTCGTCTTCGAGCACCCGCTGATCGACGTCTGGGGCGATCTCATATTCGACGGCAAGTCGCGAAAGCTGATCGGCGTGCGCTTCACGGCCGACAAGACCACGACGATCTGGATCGACCCCGATCTCCAGAAGCTGCAGCGGCAGGTCGATGCCTCGCTACCCGGCAAGGTCAACCTGATCACCCGGCCCGCCGACAACCCGAACCGTGTCCTGATCCGTTCCTATTCGGACGCCGACCCGGGCCGCTACTTCCTTCTCCATCGGGATCCGCTGCGCATGGAGGAACTCCTCCCGACGCGCCCGGCGATCAAGGCGGAGCTGATGTCCGAAACCAGGTTCATCACGTACAAGGCACGTGACGGCCTGGAGATCCCGGCCTGGGTCACCATTCCCAGGGGCACCGGAGGCAAGAACCTTCCGCTGGTGGTGAACATCCACGGCGGGCCGTGGGCCCGTGTCTACGGGTATGACCAATGGAGGCTCCCTGAGGCGCAATTCTTCGCCAGCCGCGGCTACGCGGTGCTCGAAGCCGAGCCGCGGTCCTCTGCGGGATTCGGCCGCAAGCACATGACTGCGGGCTTCCGTCAATGGGGCCAGTCGATGCAGGACGATATCACCGATGGCGTTCTCCACCTCGTGAAGGAAGGCATCGTCGACAAGAGCAAGGTGTGCCTCTACGGTGGCAGCTATGGGGGTTACGCGACGCTGATGGGCCTCGTAAAGGAGCCCGAGCTGTTCAAGTGCGGGATTCCCTTCGTGGCGGTGACCGACGTGGTGGAGTTCATCACGACCAACGAGGCCGATTACGCGCGCACCAAGATGGATTTCGATGCGGTCTTCGCGCGCGAGGTAGGCCATCCGAAGAACGACCGCGACATGCTGCGCCGCGTATCCCCGGCATACCAGGCGAAGCGCATCAAGGCGCCGGTTCTCCTTGCGATGGGGCAGGTCGACCAGCGCGTCCCCCTGATCCACGGAAAGGTGATGCGCGATGCCCTGGAAGAGGCCGGCGTGAAGCACGAGTACCACGTGTACGCCGGCGAGGGCCACGGCTGGAACAAGGAAGAGAACATCTTCGATTGGTACAAGCGCGTCGAGGCCTTCCTCGCGAAGCACCTGAAGTAGCGCCCCTACTTGAGCAAGGTCGCCTTCGTGAACTCGACGGTGGCGGCCAGCAGGAAGTCGGTGTTGTCCTTCTTCGCGAAGCCGTGGCCCTCGTCCCTCGCCATGAGGAACCAGACCGGGGTCCCGGCCTTCTTCAGCGAGGCGACGATCTGCTCGGCCTCGGTGTGGGGCACGCGCGGGTCATTGAGCTCCTGGACCACGAAGAGCGGCCGCTTGATCTTCTCCGTGTGGTTGAGCGGTGAGATGTTCTCGAGGAACTTGCGCATCTGCGGGTCGCGTTCATCTCCGTACTCGACGCGGCGCGGGTCGCGCCGGTAGCTCTCGGTGCGCTCCAGGAAGGTGACGAAGTTGGAAATGCCGACGACGCTGATGGCGCCCGAGATG
>JBKJYC010000370.1:0-5016 GCA_046715885.1 Usitatibacter sp. | reverse complement strand
GCCAGGTGCCGTCCTGGCGCAGGCACAGGAAGGACTCGCCCTTGCGGCAATTGACCATCTTGTCGCCGCACTTCACCGACCCGCGCGACGTGTTGACCGGCAACGATCCCGCCGGACCCGAAGAGGCGGTCGCGTCACCCTTCAGCAACGCGGGATTGTTCTTGAGCTCGACCCAGCGGTGCTTGTCGGCGTTGAACTTGCGGCGGATCTCGACGATCTCCTTCTCGTAGCCCGCGATGCCCTTGCTGAGCGCGGACTTCTCGGCCGTCACGCGCTCGTAGTCGGCGGCGAGCTGGGGCGGGATTTCACGGACCGCCGCCTTCTTCGACGCCTTGCCCTTGCCGGCCTTGTAGAACTCCATCTCGTCGGCGAGCTCCCGGGCGCGCTTCTCGACCGCGGCGATGCGCTCCTGCGCGCTCTTGATGCGGCCGTTCACGGGCTCGATGTTGCGGTCGCGCGCCATGTCGAACTCCGCGGGCGTGGAATACGTGCTGAGCAGCGCCATGTCCTTGCGGCGCTGCTCGGCGGCGACTTTTTCGCGCTCCCTGCGCTCGGCCGACTCGGCCTCGCGGACCCTCACCTCCTCGGCGGTGGGTGTGGGATCGATCTTGCGCAGCACGGCGCCGGTGCGGGAGATCTCGAACATCGGAACCTTCGCGCACGCCGCGGGCGGCGTGTCGCTGATGTGCGTGATCCCCTGCTCGTCGACGCAGCGGAAAGCGGCGAGGGCATCCCCCGCAGCGAGCGCCATCAACAGGAAAAGCAGCTTCTTCATCGTCGTCCTCGTGCGCCCGCGGGGGCCGGCTGCCTGGGCCGGACCTTCCGCCTCGCGGCTAGGCCATGGCGCCATAGCGCCGGCGGTAGTCCTCGATCCTCTCGATGTTGCGCTTGTGCTCCGGCCGCCCGCGAAGGGTGGCCAGGATGTCGCCCAGGGTGGCAATCGCACTAACGGGAATGCCGTACTTCCGGCTGACCTCCTGGGCCGCCGAAAGCTCCCCCTTGCCCTTCTCCTGGCGGTCAACAGCAATTAGCACGCCAGCGGGAGCGGCCCCCGCGGCGCGGATGATCTCGACCGACTCGCGCACCGAGGTGCCGGCGGTGATCACGTCGTCCACGATCAGCACCCGCCCCGCGAGGGGCGCGCCCACGATGGTGCCCCCCTCCCCGTGATCCTTCGCCTCCTTGCGATTGAAGGAGTACGGCACATTGTGACCCAGAGCGGCAAGGGCGATGGCGGTCCCGGCCGCCAGGACGATGCCCTTGTAGGCGGGGCCGAAGAGCACATCGAAGGGGATCTTGGCGGCGAGGGCCGCCTGGGCATAAAACCCCGAGAGCTGGTGAAGGCTCGCGCCGTCGCAGAACAGGCCCGAGTTGAAGAAGTATGGCGACAGCCGCCCGGCCTTGGTCTGGAACTCCCCGAAGCTCAGCACGCCGGTGCGGATCGCGAAGTCGACGAACGCATGCCGGAAGCCGTCCGGGTCGTCGTGGCGGGGTGCGGCCGAAACGCTCATGCAGGGTTCCGCAGGTACGATACGGCCTATTTTGCCCCGATCCGGCGCCATCCGCCGGGAAAACATGCGAATCGTGACGTTCAACGTGAACGGGCTGCGCTCGGCGGCCGCGAAAGGCTTCACCCCGTGGATGCGGCGGCAGAAGGCCGACATCGTGTGCCTCCAGGAGATCAAGGCCCGGGAGGCCGACCTTCCGAAGACGCTGCTTGCGCCCAAAGGGCTGCACGCTTTCTTCCATCCCGCGCAGAAGAAGGGCTACGCCGGAGTGGCCATCTATGCGCGCAAGCAGCCCGACAAGGTGGTCATCGGCCTGGGCATTCCCGACATCGACGCGCAGGGGCGCTTCCTGCAGGTCGACTTCGGCAACCTGAGCGTGATCTCGCTCTACCTGCCCTCGGGCTCGAGCGGCGAGGAGGCGCAGGCGCGCAAGTTCTCGTTCATGGAGCGCTTCCTGCCGAAGCTCGAAGCGCTGCGCGCGTGCGGCCGCGAAATCGTGCTCTGCGGCGACTGGAACATCGCGCACAAGGAGATCGACCTCAGGAACTGGCGGTCGAACCGGAAGAACTCCGGCTTCCTTCCCGAGGAGCGGGCGTGGATGACGGAGATCTTCGAGCGCGTGGGATGGATGGATGTCTTCCGCTGCGTCGATTGCCGGCCGGACCAATACACGTTCTGGTCGAACCGCGGCGACGCGTACAACAAGAACGTCGGCTGGCGAATCGACTACCAGGTGGCCACGCCGGCGATCGCCAAGCTCGCGCAGGGCTGCAGCATCTACAAGGCCAAGCGCTTCTCCGATCACGCGCCGCTCCTCATCGACTACGACTACGAGCTCTGAGTGCTTCGAATCACCAACGTCAACCTGAGGCGGGGCCCGAAGGTCCTGCTCGAGGCTGCGTCCATGAACGTGCACCCGGGCCAGAAGGTGGGACTCGTGGGCCCGAACGGCGCAGGGAAGTCGAGTGTGTTCGCGCTGGTGCGCGACGAGCTGCACGCCGATTCCGGCGAGGTGAGCCTGCCGCCGCGCTGGGTCATGTCGCACGTGGCGCAGGAAACGCCCGCGGTCGAGCGCCCCGCGCTCGAGTTCGTGATGGACGGCGACGCGGAGCTGCGCGAGGTCGAGGCGCGGATCGCCGAGGCCGAGGCCGGGCACGCCGACGGCGAGCGCCTGGCGCTCCTGCATGCGCGCTACGAGGAGATCGGCGGCTACCAGGCGCGTTCGCGCGCGCAGAGCATGCTGGGTGGCCTGGGCTTCGGCGAGGCGGCGCTGGCGCGAAACGTCGCGGAGTTCTCCGGGGGCTGGCGCATGCGGCTGAACCTCGCGCGCGCGCTCATGTGCCGCGCCGACCTGCTGCTGCTGGACGAGCCGACCAACCACCTCGACCTGGACGCCGTGCTGTGGCTGGAGGATTGGCTCAAGGACTTCCCCGGCGCGGTGCTGCTGATCACGCACGACCGCGAGTTCCTCGACGCGGTCACGCAGGCCATCGTGCACATCGAGAACCGCAAGCTCAATGCCTACACCGGAAACTACTCGGCGTTCGAGGCGCAGCGCGCCGAGCGCCTGTCGCTGCAGCAGGCTTCCTTCGAGAAGCAGCAGAAGACCATCGCGCACCTGGAAGCGTTCATCACGCGCTTCAAGGCCAAGGCCACCAAGGCGCGGCAGGCGCAGAGCCGCGTGAAGGCGCTGGAGAAGCTCGAGCGCATCGCCGCCGCGCACGTCGATTCGCCGTTCACTTTCGAGTTCCGCGAACCGCCCGACAAGCCGCGGCAACTCTTTCGCGTCGAGGATGCCGAGCTGGGCTACGGCGGCGTCCCGGTGCTTTCGGGCGTGGAATGGAGCGTGCTGTGGGGCGATGCCATCGGGCTCCTCGGCCCCAACGGCGCCGGCAAGTCCACGCTGCTGAAGAGCGTGGTGGGCAACCTGCCGCTGCAATCGGGCACGCTGCATCGCGCGCAGGGCCTGCGCGTGGGCTACTTCGCCCAGCACCAGGTGGACCAGCTGCGCCTGGAGGAGAACGCGATGTGGCACCTGGGCCGCATCGCCCCCGGCGTTCGCGAGCAGGAGCTGCGCAACTTCCTCGGGGGCTTCGATTTCCGCGGCGACCAGGTGATGCAGGCGGTTGCAAGCCTGTCCGGCGGCGAGAAGGCGCGCCTGGCGCTGGCACTGATCGTCTGGCAACGCCCCAACCTGCTGCTCCTCGACGAGCCCACCAACCACCTGGACATCGAGATGCGCGAATCGCTCGCGCAATCGCTCACCGATTTCGACGGCGCGCTGGTGGTGGTCGCCCACGATCGGCACCTGCTCTCCGCCGCCACGGACCAATGGCTGCTGGTGGCCGACGGACGCCTGACGCCGTTCGAGGGCGACCTCGACGACTACAAGGAATGGGCGAGGCAATACCAGGCCCGGGGCACGAGGCGCGAGGGCGCGGACAGGACAGCGGACCGCAAGGCGGAGCGCCGCTCGGAGGCCGAGGCCCGCCAGAGGATGGCCGAGGCGCGCAAGCCGTTCGAGAAGAGGATCCGCGGCATCGAGCTGGAGTTGGAGCAGCTGCAGAAGGAGCACGCCGAGGGCGAGGCGTGGCTCGCCTCGGGCGAGGCCTACGACGAAGCCAACCGCGAGCGCCTGAAGGCCGCGATGCAGCGTCGCGGCGAGGTCGCCTCGCGCATCGCGGTGCTCGAGGAGGATTGGCTGTGGACCCAGGCGAACATGGAAACCGAGGTCAACCGGGTGCGCGGTTAGTCGTTGTTCGGCACAGGCAGTCGCATCCCCTGCAAGCGATGGCCACCATCCATCTCAACCCGGAGGTTCCCATGCAACTGCAGTCCGCACTGCCCATCGTTCGCGCGCTCGCCGACGGCGTAAATCCACTCACCGGCGAAACGTTCTCCGACACCAGCCCCTACGCCGAGCCGCGCACGCTGCGCGCCCTCTTCTCCGCCGTCGAGCTGATGGAGCGCGAGGTGGCGCGCGAGAGGCGCCGCGAGCGCCTGCCCGCCAACTTCGGCAAGCCCTGGACGGAAGGCGAGGACCAGGCGCTCACCGGCGCGTTCGACTCGGGCCTGGCGATGAGCGAGATCGCGCGCAAGCACGCGCGCACGCAAAGCTCCATCCGCCTGCGGCTGGAGAAGCTCGGCAAGATCGAGCCGCAACCGCTCAACTGACGGCTCAGCCGGCCTTCTTCAGCTCGAGAGCCGTCCCGTTCATGCAGTAGCGCAGCCCCGTGGGCTGGGGACCGTCGTCGAACACGTGGCCCAGATGGGCATCGCAGCGCGCGCACAGCACTTCCGTGCGCGTCATGAACCAGCTGCGGTCGTCCTTCTCGGCCACGTTTTCCTTCGAGATCGGCGCGTAGAAGCTGGGCCAGCCGGTGCCCGACTCGAACTTGGTCGTCGATTCGAAGAGCGGCAGCCCGCAGCACACGCACGCGTACGTGCCGGGCTCCTTGCTGTCGTGGTTGGGGCCCGTGAAGGCGCGCTCGGTGCCGTGCTTGCGCGT
>JBKJYC010000369.1:0-4909 GCA_046715885.1 Usitatibacter sp. | reverse complement strand
GCCGGCCCGTGGAGCCCGAGGTGTACATCACGTAGGCGACCGCGTTGGCGTCGGCGCCGGGCGCGGACGGCCCCGGCTCTCCGGCGCTCGCAGGTGCGAGCGCGTCGAGGTCGAGAATCGCGACATCGGGCGGGAAACGCGTGCGGTCCCTGGAACTCGCGACCACATGAAGCGTCCCGGTGTCCCGAAGGAGGAAGGCGATGTGCTCCGCCGGGTTCTTCAGGTCGATGGGCAGGTAGGCGCCGCCTGCCTTCAGGATGCCGAGGAGCGCGGCGATTGCATCGGGGCTGCGGCCAATGGCAACGCCGACGACAGCGCCGCGGCCCGCTCCCATCTCCACCAGGCGCCGGGCGATCGCATCCGACCTGGCGTCGAGCCCGGCATACGTGAGGGAGCTTCCCGAACCAACGACCGCCGTGCCCGCGGGCCGTCGCGCCGCCTGCTGTCGAAACAGGCTCTCGATGCTCAGGCTCGCGTCGTACCCGCGCGAGACGGGATTGCCGCGCTCGAGCTTGCGTCTTTGCTCGGCGCCGAGGATGTCGATGCGCCCCAGCAGGCCGTCAGGCTTGTCGATGAGCGCCGATGAAACGCGGATCACGCTGTCCAGGATCGATTCGACGAGATCGGCATCGATGTGCCGGGGGGAAAATTCCGCCACCAGCTGCGCATGGGGCTCGACATCGAGGCCGATCACCAGGGGGATGCCGAAACCGCCTGCCGCATCCGGCCATTTGCCCGAATGCCAGGCGTGGTCGATGCCCTCCGGCGCCGGCCGCGCCGCCGCGAGCGCGGCCCTGCGGAGCTTGTCGAATTGTCCCAGCCAGGCCGAGGCCGGCGCTGCCGCCGGCAGCTGGTCCGAGAACGACGCCAGTCCGTGTTGCGAGCCGGGGACGATGGCCAGCTCGTTCAGGCCGACGGATGCGTTGCCGAGCAGCCGATCCAGGGTGATCAGCCAGGCGGCGGCGTGCACCGAGTCGATCAGCCAGTTGCGCGCGAGCGCGTAAGCGGCCGCCGAGGAGGTCAGGGAGGCAGGCAGGCTGCGCGTCATGCGCGTCACGCCGTCCGCCGTCGCTTTCAGGCGCGAGGGCGGCAGCGCGACGTCGGAGAACGCGTTCTGGATCGCGCTCATCCCGCGCGACCTCGAGGGCCAAGCCAGCGGCTACGGGCGCTCGGATTCATGGGCGCGCATCCAGTCGAGGAACTTGCGGAACAGACCCAGGGTCGCCTGGTTACCCCGCTCTACGCGCGCGAGCGTGTCCTTCACGTCGCGGATCTCCTGTTCGAGCTGCCGTTGCGCCTCCGAGGTCTCCGCGCTGGCCGCCGCGGCCGGTTGCAACGCGCGCATGAATGCCGTCTCCCCGGATCGCTCGGAGCCCGCGCCTGCGCTGAGCGCCATCTTCGTCAGCAGCTCGAACGGATCGCCATGCGGGTCGGAGAGGCGCATCCTCGTCGTGCCGGGCGCCATGGTCTCGCCGCTGATCTCGTTGGCGACCTCGTGCACGTGGTGGGCGGAAAAGGTGCGGTTCTCCGAAAGGAAGCCGGAGAGCAGCAGGCGGTCGCAGAGCAGATTGATGCGCCGCGGAACGCCGCCGCTCGCCTCGTAGATCGCCTCGAAGGCCTCGGGCGTGATCACCGGCACACCGTCCCAGCCCACGTGCTTCAGGCGATGCTCGATGTAGTGGCGCGTGTCATCGCCCTCGAGCGGTCCGATGTGGCACGCCGCGATCACCCGCTGGCGCAACTGGTGCATGTGCGGGCTCTGCAGGATCAGGCGAAACTCGGGCTGGCCGACCAGGAAACTCTGCAGCAGGGCATGGGTGCCGAGCTGGAAGTTCGACAGCATCCTCAGCTCCTCCACCGCCCGCGGCGTCAGATTCTGGGCCTCGTCCACGATCAGCAGGCAGCGTTTGCCGAGGCTGGCCTGCGCCGCGAGATGGGCCTCGAGCGACAGCAGCAACTCCGCCTTCGAGGCGTCCTTGGTGCGTATCCCGAACGCCGCGGTCACCATCCGAAGGATGTCTTCGGCATCGAGCTGCGTGCTGACCAGGTTGGCGGCCACGACGCGACCCGGGTTGAGGTTGTCCAGGAGGTTGCGCACCAGCGTCGTCTTGCCCGCGCCGACCTCGCCGGTGATGACGATGAAGCCCTCGCTCTGGTGGAGCCCGTACTGCACGAACGCCATCGCGCGACGATGCTGGCGGCTGTCGAAATAGAAGCTGGGATCCGGATTGAGCTGGAAGGGCTTGGCTCTGAAGCCGTAGAAAGATTCGTACATGGCTAGAGGCGAAACTGGAGCGCGGCGCTGATGGCGTTCTCCCGGTAGCTGGAGAGAGGCACCGGGCTGTCGAACTCGGCATGGCGGACTCCCAGCGAAGCGGTGGTCCGGGGACCGAGCTGCGTAGACAGGGAGAGACTGAAAAGAGTCTGGCGCGTCGTCAGCGAACCGATACCCGCGTCCTCCGTGCGCAATGCGGTCGCGGAGCCCGTCATCGTCGTGGCCGGCGTGAGCCGGTACGCCCAGCTGCCGGTCACCCCGGTCTGGCGCACATCCTCACCCAACACCGGGATCTCGTCGGGCAGCAGTGCGCGCGCTCCCCGCTGGTCGAGCCGCGTGAACCGGAGCGTTGCCGTACTGCGCGTTCCGAGAAGCGCGATGGTCGCGGTCTGGCTGTCGTAGATCAGGGGCCGGGAAGTGAGAGAACCCGTGGCAAGCGGAAAGCTCGCCGGGATGCCGGTCTCGTCCAGGCGGCGCCGCGCGGCCTCGGCACGCTGCGCGGGGTCGGGGATGGCGGTAGCGAAAAGGTCGGTGAGCAGGCCGTAGACGGAGTTCGAGCTGCTGCCGGGAAGCAGTCCGGGAAGAACGACGGCGTCGCGCGAGCTGGTAAAGCGCAATGCCGTACGTGCCGCGCGGTAGCTCAGCATGGCGGTGTGCCCGGTGCCGAAGAAGCGCTTCTCGACGTCGGCGGCGAGCTGGGTGCGCGGGCTGGGCTGCCAGTTCACCCCGACGCCGTGCGTATTCGTGGTGCGCTGCGCGATCCCGCTGAAGTCGGTCGTCTCCCGGCCGTAGATCGCCGAGACGTTGAGCAGTGGATCGATGCTGTAGATCAGCAAGCCGCGCACCCGGGAGTTGTCGAGCGTGCCGATCTCGTCGCTACGCGCGGTGAGCGAATTGACGTCGACCGCCCAACCGATCTTCGCGAATGACGAGGCGTTGCGGATCCGGCCGATCAGCTCGCCGACGCGCGTCGTGGGAAGTTCGCCACCCTCGGACCTCACGTACGAGGCGTTGTATCTCAGCTGATACACGGCAAGGTCCGAGATCCGGCCGCGGGTATACGGCGAAAGCTGGAACGTCCGCGTCTCGATCCGGTTATTGCTGGCGCTGGGCCGATCGACGCTCACGGACGCCTCGAGGGGCGAGCGGTTCTGCTGGGAAATCTCGGCGCGGCCGTCGATGAAGAGGATTTTCTCGATCGCCTCGAGCGTCGCGCTCGAGGCGAGGATGTGCTGTGTCGAATCGAGCTGGCGTTCGTCGGAGTAGTAGAGCTGGTGCAGCCGGTAATCCAGGTACCCTTTGAGCCGCGCCCCATTCGCGTCGATGCGGATCCCGGGTATCAAGTCGCTGATCCATCCCCGTCGCGCCAGCTCGTCGCTGAGGAGCGCCACGTTGTCGGAATAGGTCTCGCTGATCGTCAGGGAAGGCACGATGCGCCAGGTCTGGGAGCGGGCCGCTTCCGGAGCGAGGGCCAGGGCCGCCAACGGCAATGCGAGCAGCCATGCTCGCGGGCTAGTTGTCTTGCCCATGGCCATAGCCGTAACCGTACCCGTAACCGTAGGCGCCCTGGGTTCGCGTGCGGGCCCCGTTGAGCACCATCATCTTCACCGGGCACGACTCGATGGTGACCAGCGCGCGCTTGACCTCGCTTTGCAATGTCGAATCGGCGCGAACCAGGAAGACGATCTGGCCCATTCGGCTTGCCAGCACCCGCGCCTCGGTGGTGACCAGCAGAGGCGGGGAGTCGAAGATGATGACGCGATCCGGGTAGCGCGAGGCCAGCTCGTCCACGAAGCCGCTCATCGCCTCGCTCGCGAGCATTTCCGCGGCGCGGGGATGCGGCCTCCCGCAAGACAGGAAGGTGAGCTTCTCGACGTTGGTGCGCACGACCGCGTCCTGCATCTCCACGCCGTTGCGCAACAGCACGTCGAGCATCCCCGGCATCGGCGGCAGGTCCAGCGTGCGCGGGATCGACGGCCGCGCCACGTCGGCGTCGACCAGCATCACCGTGCGGTCGAGCTCCATTGCGATGCTCATGGCGAGATTGATGGACGCGAACGTCTTTCCTTCTCGCGGGACGGCGCTGGTGACCATGATCAGGTTGCCATGCCGGACTGCGCGCTCGCCCTGGCCGCGGGCGTTGGCGAGCAGCGGGCGCTTGATCACGCGAAATTCCTCGGCGATCTGCGATTGCGGCGCGCCCGGAGTGACGAATCCCTGAAGGGCCAGCCGCCGCAGGTCGAGATCGACCCGTGCCGATCGCGCCGGCTCGGACTCGCGGGCGCGGGGCGGCGGCGCGGCGACCGATACCTCGTCGTCGGGAATCTCGAAGCCTACCCGCCGCAGTTCCTCCAGGCGCTTGGCCGCCTTCTCAATCAGGCCCATGAATCCATCGGCGCTCAGAACCAGCCCTGCGGGATGATCACCACGTCGCCGGGCTGCATCTCCACGTTTGCGGAAACGTCGCCGCGCTTCAGGAGATCCTTCAGGCGTACGCTGTATTGCTTGTTGCCGCCACCGGTGCGCAGGATGGTCGCTCCGTTGCCATCGGCGAAGTCGGTAATGCCGCCCACCGCGATCATCACGTCGAGGAGCGTCATCTTTTGCTTGTACGGCAGCACCTGAGGCTTCGCC
>JBKJYC010000368.1:0-4070 GCA_046715885.1 Usitatibacter sp. | reverse complement strand
AACGAAACAGTCGCGAGCAGGAAGGCCGCGATACCACGCAAGAGAAATCCTGGATACGCAGATGAACGCAGAAGAACCGCAGGTGAACGCGGCAAGGCGGTCAATGGAGCGTGTGTGTTTCGGTCGGCGCCTCGCGAACGGGCTGCGCCGCTTCGGCGCACGCCGAAGCGTGGTGCACGGTCATGCGCCAGCCGTTCTCGGTGAGCAGGTACACGTTGGTCGCGCACACCGGGGGCGAGGCCGCCTGCTCGCCCGGCGAGGTGAGCATCTCGACCACCGAGTGCACGGCCATGGTCGAGCCCATCATCCGGCGCGCATCGACGGTGCGGATGCGAAGCGCCATGCCGGAAGCGAAGATCTGCGTCCAGCTGTTGCGCACCGCCTCGAAGCCCACCAGGCGCGGGCCCTGCGGATGCACGCACACGATGTCGTCGTCCGCCGCCCACACCGCCATCATGGCCGCGAGATCGGCGCGTTCGAATGCGTCGTAGAAGGCGGCTTCTGTGTCCTCGGGCGTGGGGAACATCGGGATCTTGCGCCGTGGGCTGGGCATGAAGGGTTCGTCAACGAAGGGAGCGAATGATAGCTTATAGTTTCACCCTTTCCCCGCTCGAAACGCGTCCTCCGGAGCCCTCATGATCACGTTCTTCGTCAACGGCGATGCCGTCCAGTTCAACGCGTCGCCCGACACGCCCCTGTTGTGGGCGTTGCGCGACCACATCGGCCTCACCGGCACCAAGTTCGGCTGCGGCATGGCGATGTGCGGCGCCTGCACCGTGCACGTGAACGGCGAGGCCACGCGCTCCTGCGTGACGCCGGTCTCGGCCATCGCCGGCAAGCGCGTCAACACGATCGAGGGGCTTGCCGACACGCCGGTCTCCAAGGCGGTGCGCGCGGCGTGGATCGACCGGGACGTGGTCCAGTGCGGCTACTGCCAGCCCGGCCAGATCATGTCGGCCACGGCGCTCCTGGCGAAGAATCCCAGGCCCACGGATGCCGACATCGACGCCGCGATGAGCGGCAACCTCTGCCGCTGCGGCACTTACCAGCGGGTGCGCGAAGCGCTGAAAGCCGCGTCCGCATCGCTCGGCAAGAAGTAGGAGGACCCATGAGGAACATGTCCACAAGCGTCTCGCGCCGCGCCTTCCTGAAATCCACTGCCGCGCTGGGTGGCGGCCTCGTCATCGGCTTCTACCTGCCGGGAGGCGGCGGGCGCAACGCGCTCGCGCAGGCGCCGCAGAAGATGGTCTTTCCGCCCAACGCCTTCCTGCGCATCGCCAAGGACAACACCGTCACCGTCGTGGTGAAGCACCTCGAGTTCGGCCAGGGGGTGCAGACCTCGCTGCCGATGCTGATCTGCGAGGAGCTCGAATGCGACTGGACCAAGGTGAAGACCGAGCTGGCGCCGGCGAACCCCGTGTACGGCAACATCCTCTGGGGTGGGGTGCAGGGCACCGGGGGCTCTTCCAGCGTCGCGAACTCCTTCGACCAGCTGCGCATGGTGGGCGCACAGGCGCGCACCATGCTCATCCAGGCGGCCGCCACCCAGTGGAAGGCCAAGCCCGCGGACCTGCGCGCGGAGAAGGGCTTCGTGCTCGGACCCGGCGGCAAGAAGGCTGCCTTCGGCTCGCTTGCCGAGGTGGCGATGAAGCTGCCCATTCCCGAGGGCGTGAAGCTGAAGGACCCGAAGGATTGGAAGCTCATCGGCAAGCCGACCAAGCGCCTCGACGCGGCGGAGAAGGTCGACGGCAAGACGATCTTCGGCATCGACGTGAAGCGCCCGAACCTGCACACGGCGGTGGTCCAGCATCCGCCGGTCTTCGGCGCGCAGGTGAAGTCGTTCAACGCCGAGAAGGTGAAGGCCGTGCCCGGAGTCACGCACGTGATCGAGATCACCAACGGTGTCGCGGTGGTCGCGAAGAGCTACTGGGCGGCGAAGACCGGGCGCGAGGCGCTGGAAGTCGATTGGGAGGTGCCTGCCACGGCGGCCGCGCTCTCGACCGAGAAGTTGCGCGCGGAGTACGCGGAGATGGCGAGGAAACCGGGCGGCGCCGTGGCGAAGAAGGCCACGAACCCCGAAGCGATCAAGGGCGCGGCGAAGACCATCACCGCGGAGTTCGAATTCCCGTTCCTCGCCCATGCGCCGATGGAGCCGCTCAACTGCACCGTGGAGCTGAGGGCCGGCGGCGCGGAGATCTGGGCCGGTACGCAGATGCCGGGAATCGACCAGGCCGCGGCGGCGCGTGTCCTCGAGCTCAAGCCGCAACAAGTGAAGGTGAACACCGTGAATGCGGGCGGTGGCTTCGGTCGGCGCGCCAACCCGAATTCCGACTGGATCGTGGATGCCTGCGAGATCGCGAAGGCGGCGAAGGTGCCGGTGAAGCTGGTGTGGTCGCGCGAGGACGACATCCGCGGCGGCTACTACCGTCCCATGTACCTGCACCGTGCGGAGGTGGGACTGGACGCGCAGGGCAATGTCGTCGGCTGGAACCACGCGATCGTCGGCCAATCGATTCTCACCGGCACACCCTTCGAGGCGTTCGCGGTGAAGGATGGCGTCGACGGCACGTCCGTCGAGGGAACCTCCGACACGCACTACGACATCCCGAACCTGAACGTGGTGCTGCACACCACGAAGCTGGCGATCCCGCCGCTGTGGTGGCGCTCGGTGGGCCACACGCATACCGGCTTCGTGATGGAGACGCTCATCGACGAGATCGCTGCCGCGGCGAAGCAGGACCCGGTGGCTCTGCGCCGCAAGCTCCTCGCGAAGCATCCGCGGTTCCTGAAGGTGCTCGACCTCGCCGTGGAGAAATCGGGTTGGGGCTCGCCACTGCCGGCCGGCCGCGCGCGCGGTGTCGCCATCGTGGAGTCGTTCGGTACCGTCTGCGCGCACGTGGCCGAGGTATCGCTCGAGAACGGCGCGCCGAAAGTGCACAGGGTGACCGCGGCCATCGATTGCGGCCTCGCCGTCAACCCGCTCACCATCGAGGCGCAGGTGCAAAGCGCCATCGCCTACGGCCTGGGCGCGGCGCTCTACGGCGAGCTCACGCTGAAGGACGGCAAGGTGGAGCAGTCCAACTTCCACGACTACCAGGTGCTGCGCATGAGCGACATGCCCCAGGTCGCGGTGCACATCGTCCCGGGCGGCGAGAAGCCCACGGGCGTCGGCGAGCCGGGCACCCCGCCGATCGCCCCCGCGGTGGCCAACGCGCTGGCGGCGTTGACGGGCAAGCGTGCTCGCGTCCTGCCTCTGGCGAAGACGAAATGGACGTGAGCGGTTGATTTTTGTAAGGTTTTTGCGCATGCGGCGTGGTTTGAATGAGACGTCAGAAGTCCGAGTCCTTGAAAATTATCGGAAAACTCCTACATACCCACCATTCGCCGGGGCCGAAACTGCAAGTGAACTGCAACCCGCAGACATGGTCGTACTTGTAGGAGTTACCAAAATGCAACTGGGACAAACGTGGCGTCGAGCCCTCCACCGTTTCATCGCGAGCCCCTCGCTCGAGGTATTGGCCGCCGCCGCCGTGGTCAGCGTCTCGCTCTATGCGATGTTCAATACGGCCGCCATCTACCAGACGCCGCATGTGCCGGTGATGTTCGTTCGCTAGCGACCCGCGCCCGTGGCTGACGGGCGCACGGGCGCAGGCGCCTCGGGGCGGCTCACGGCCGCCCTTCGCGTTTTCCGCCTCGGGCTGGGCCTCCACTTCGCCGGAGGGTGCGCGTTCCTGTCCGCGCGCCACGGCGAGCTGATCTTCCGGCCGACCACCGAAGTCTGGCGCGGCTTCGCGAGCGGCAACTGGAATTTCGCGGAGCACTGGGTCCAGGGCGGCAGGAACGGCGACCGCCTCCATGCCTGGTGGCTTCCCGCCGATTCGCCGGATGCGCCCGTGATGCTCTACCTCCACGGCGCGCGCTGGAACCTCTCGGGAAGCGTCACGCGCATCGACCGCTGGAAGAAGCTCGGCTTCTCGGTGCTCGCGGTGGACTACCGCGGGTTCGGGAAGAGCGCCGCGCTCTCGCCCACCGAGGAGCTCGCCTACGAGGACGCCGAAGCGGCCTACGAG
>JBKJYC010000367.1:0-8762 GCA_046715885.1 Usitatibacter sp. | reverse complement strand
CGCTCAAGCCACGCGGGGTGCTGTTCAGCTCGAATCCGCGCGGCCACAACGAGGAGGGATGGAATCGCGGCCGCTACGGCGCCTATCACGATCTGGAAACGTGGAGGCTCGTGGTGACTGGAGCGGGCTTCGCCGAGCTCGAGCATTACTATCGACCCGCCGGCCTGCCCCCTGAAGAGCAGCCTTGGCTGGCCACCGTGTTCCGCAGAAGCTGATCCCTCGACGAGAAGGAATCCATGAACCTGTTCCCGGACGCGCAGAAAGAGACCCTGCTCACGACCCTCGGCATCGACATCACCGAAGCGACGAAGGACCGCGTGGTCGCGACGATGGCCGTGGGTCCGAAGGTGCACCAGCCCTTCGGGCTGCTGCATGGCGGCGCGTCCGTGGTCCTCGCCGAGACCGTGGCCTCCACCGGCGCCTTCATGAACTGCGAGCCGGGCAAGGAGACGGCGGTCGGCATCGAGATCAACGCGAACCATCTGCGCGCCAAGCGCGACGGGATGCTCACGGCGATCGCCACGCCGGTGCACAAGGGGCGCAGCACGCACGTCTGGGAGGTGAGGATCGCGGACGAGGAGGGCAAGCCGGTGTGCATCTCGCGGTGCACGCTCGCCATCGTGGCGCGAAGATGAGCGGGTACCTCGTCGTCAAATTGATCCACGTCCTTTCATCGACGGTCCTTTTCGGCACCGGGCTGGGCTCGGCCTTCTACCTGTATTTCGCCAGCCGCACGCGCGACCCGCGTGTGATCGCGGCGGTCGCGCGCCACGTGGTGATCGCGGACTGGGCCTTCACGACCACGGCCGCAGTGGTGCAGCCGGCAACCGGCTTCTACCTCGCCTATCTCGCGGGCTTTCCTCTCACCAGCCTCTGGATCGTCGCGGGGACCGCGCTCTATCTGTTCGCCGGCCTGTGCTGGATCCCGGTGTTGTGGATGCAGATCCGGATGCGAGCGATGGCGGAGGAGGCGGTGCGAAATGGCACGGAGCTGCCGGCTCGCTACTGGGAGTACTTCCGTTACTGGACAGCGTTGGGGATTCCGGCTTTCCTCGCGCTCGTAGTCGTGTTCTACCTGATGGTCGCGAAACCGGTCTGATTTGTACCGAGCGTTTGCCGGGGGAATGGAGGGTAGGTCGCGTTTTTTTTCGGGGGCGGCTTCCCAAGGCGACACGCGGGACCACCGGTGCAAGATGGATTTGGTGCCCCCTGTTCCTTGCCTTGCCTTGGCTTGCCTCAATCGACCTTGATCCCGGCCGACCGGACGACTTCCCCCCATCTCGCCAGGTCGGACTTGATCTGCTCGGTGAACTGCTCGGACGTGTTGCCGACGGGCTCGATGCCGAGCACCGCATAGCGCTCCTTCACCGTGGGCGTCTGCAGTGCCGCGGCGATCTCGCGCTGCAGCTTCTCGATGATCGGCCGCGGCGTCTTCGCGGGCGCGAGGATCCCGACCCACGACACCGCCTGGAAATCGGGCAGGCCGCTCTCGATGAACGTCGGCACATCGGGCAACGCCGCGGACCGGCGCGGGCTCGGCACGCCGAGGGCAACGAGCTTGCCGGCCTTCACGTGCTGCTGCGCCGAGGCGATGGCGGTGAAGACAAGCGGGATCTGGCCGCCGAGGATGTCGGTGACGGCCTGGCCGCCGCCCTTGTAGGGAATGTGCTCCAGCGCCACTCCGGTGCGCTGCCTGAGCAGTTCGCCCGCCAGGTGCGGCGTGCCGCCGGTGCCCGAAGTGCCGTAGGGATACGGTCCTGGCTTGCCCTTCGCCATCGCGAGGAACTCGCCCAGGCTCTTCACGTTCACCGAGGGATGAGCGACCAGCAGCAGGGCCGCGTCGCCCAGCTTCGTCACCGGCGCGAAATCGCGCAGCGTGTCGAAAGGCATCGCCTTGAAGACGTGCGGGTTGATCACCATCGTGCCGTCGAAGCCGAGCAGCAGCGTGTATCCATCGGGCGCGGCGCGAGCGACCTGCTCGGTGCCGATGTTGCCGCTGGCGCCCGGCCGGTTGTCCACGACGACCGGCTGGCCGAGCCGCTGCGAGAGGGCCTCCGCGATCGCGCGCGCGCTGGTGTCCGTCACGCCGCCGGGCGCGAACGGGACCACGAGCTTGATCGGTCGCGTGGGCCAATCCTCTGCGAACGCCGCTTGCGCCGCCAGGAACAGCCCGGCAACCAGGGATTTCCAGAACCGTTTCATTTCGCCTCCCGCAAAGTGGACGCAAACCAGCCGCACCGAACTCTACACGCTCGCTCCAGACGACCCGCCGATCGCTTTGGGAAGGCGCGCCCTGGCCGCACGCCCCACGATCCACGACGCGAGGACGGTCGCCACGATCCCCACGGCGAGCATCGCCCATTTGGCAGGACTGCCGCTCTGCAATGCCTCGCGTCCCGAAGCGCCGACGAAAAGGTAGAGCGTCGTGACCGGAACGATGCCGACCGCGGTCGCGGGGATGAAGTGCGCGATCCTCACGCCGGAAAGCCCGAAGAGATAGTTCTGGATCCCGAAAGGTATCGGGCTCAGCCGCAGCAGCGCCACGACCGGCCATCCCTTGTCGCGCAGCGCCTGGTCGATCGCGTCGAGCAGCGGTCGTTTCACGATCGAATGAGTGAGTCGGGCGCGAAACCCGTGGCGCGCGAGCAGGAAGGCGGCGGTCGCACCGCTCACGGCGCAGGCGATCACCAGGCCCAACCCCCATGCAACGCCGAATGCGGCTCCGGCGACGATCGTGAAGATCCAGGTGGGCACCAGGAAAATGGTCGCGAGCACATAGGCCGCGATGAAGAGCGCGATTCCCACGGCGCCGGGTCCCTCGACCCAGCCCCGCACCGTTTCCATGGCTTCGAGCAGCATGGTCCCCGGGCTCAGGCGTGCGGCGGCGTCATGGTCGTCACCTTAGCGGACTTCGGCGACTTCCACCCCGTGTCGGAGTGCTCGTACGCTTCGGTGCCCCCGAGGATGTAGTTGCCGCACTGCGGGTCCCATTCGAAGCGGTCGACGTGGATGTCGCTGGACGAGATGCGCAGGAAGTTGAACGAGTTCGACTCACCGCGCTCCCGCGTCGAGGTGGCGGTACCCGCCTGCACCACGAGCGCGGCGAAACCCGCGAGCCGGTAGCGCTCCGCGGTGCTCTCCGAATGGCTCGTGTGCAGGTGTCCGGAGAGAAGCAGGTCGGCGCCGCAGCGCGCGAACGAGGTCATCGCCTTCGCCGCGCGGCCCACGATCTGGCTCTCTTCGTGGTTGACCGGAACGTCGAACGGATGGTGCGTCACCACTACCTTGGTCACGTGCTCCGCCAGGTTGCAGAACTTCGCCGCAACCCGGTCGATCTGCTCTTCGTTGATTCGCCCGCCCTTGAAGACGAGCGAGCGCGCCGTGTTGACGCCGGTCACCGCGATCTCCTCGTCGGCATACCACGGCTCCAGGTCGGCGGTGATGTGGCGGGTGAAGCGATCGAGCGGCTTGAAGAAGCGCATGTAGACGTTGTAGAGAGGCACGTCGTGGTTGCCCGGGACGACGACCTGGGGGCGCGGCAGCAGGTCGAGGAAGCGCTTCGCCGCGATGAACTGCGCGGACTTCGCGCGCTGTGTGAGGTCGCCCGATACGACGACGAGGTGCGGGTCCAGCCGCAGGATCGTTTCACGCAGGGGCTCGAGCAGGTCCGGATCGAGCTCGCCGAAGTGCAGGTCCGAGAGATGGACGAGGGTTCTCATGGGGTCTCTCCGGGGTGAGGCGACACTTGCGAAGCCGGCACGAGCACGCGCAGCGCTCCCGGACGGCTGCTGTAGTCGAGGGGCGTGTCCATGACCGTGAGCTCCCCGTCGATGGCGACCAGCATGCGCCGGCGGCGGGTCTCGACACGGATGTTGCGGGCGGTGAGCGCCTCGAAGTCCTTCAGCTGCCTCAGCTGGCCGAAAAGTGCCCGCAAGCCCAGGCCGACGAGCTTGAGGCGGCTGCGCCTCTGGGTGGAATAGATGCTCAGCAGGCCGGCACCAAGGCGCTCCCGCTTGCCCATGTCGAAGCCTTCCATGTCGTAGATGTTGTTGCCGATGAAGACGAAGGGCGTTCGCCGCACCGCCTCTTCGCCGTCGATGTTCAGGCGCACCGACAGGAAGGGCGAGCGGCGCAGCACCGTCATGGTCGCCCAGAAGAGCGCGTGCCATTTCGAGCGCCCCAGCTGGCGCCGCTGTTTCTCTCGGTCGTGGACGATGCCGGGATAGAGGCCCAGGCTCGAGTTGTTGAGGAAGGTGCGGCCGTTCACCTCGCCCAGGTCGACCTGCATGGGGGTGCCGGTGACGATCACGCGCGCTGCGCCATCCAGGTCCGGGGGAATGCCGAGGTCGCGGGCGAAAGGTTGAGCGTCCCGAGGGGGAGCACGCCCAAGGCGATTTCCGAATGGGCAATCACCGAGGCGACGGTGCTGAGCGTGCCGTCGCCGCCGCCCACGACGATCGCGGGCGGTTTCGCGCGCGCCGCCTCCTCGGCCAGGGCCTTGAGGTGGGCGCCATCGCGCGCGATCCGAACGTCGGCTTCCACACCGAGCGAGCGGAAGCGTCCGCGCAGCACCTCCGGTTCGTGGTCGACCGAGCCCGCCGACGCGTTAACGAGGACCGGGAGCGCGGCGGCCATGGACCCACCAGAGGGAAAAGGTCAGCCACAGCAGGCTCAGGCTGGCGGCGGCCACGACGTCGGTGAGGTAATGCGCGCCGAGGTACATGCGGGAGAACGCGACGAGCGCCACCATCGCCAGGGCGCCCAGCACGATGGCCACGCGCAGGTCGCGGCGCGTAGTGCACCCGATCAGGAATGCCGCAAGCAGTCCGTAGAGCAGCGTGGCCGCCGCCGTGTGGCCGCTGGGAAAGCTGTACGTTTGCAGCGTGACCAGCGGAAATTCGAACGCGGGGCGCGGCCGCTGGATGACTTCCTTCAGCAACGCGTTGATGGCCATGCCAACCGGGATGGCGAGGATCACCGCGTAGACCCAGCGCCTTTGTCCGCGCAAGTGGAAGGCGGCAGCAAGGCCGAGCGCGGCGATCAGGACCGCCACCTGCCCGTGCAGCAACGACACGACCAGCATGAAGGCGGTAAAGCCGGGCGTACCCCGGCCGTACAGCCAAGTGGCAACCTGGACGTCGAAGGTGACCAGCGAATCCATGGGGTCCACGATGCGCTTCCGCACAGGTCGCGTCCGTCGGGTGAGTCCTACAGATTCGTCGCGCGCTGTCCGATCTCGAATTCGGCGAGCCAGCCGTCCGAGAATCCCGGCAGAATCGCCTGCCGCGGTGCTGGGGAGAAGGTGACCTACGTGGTCCGCAAGGGCATGAATCTTGAGGCGGCGGTTCCACACAACGCAGAAAGGGAAGCCACTCGCGAAAAAAAAGCTACCGACCCCCTGTCCTCGCCCTCGAAGCTCAATCCACCGCGGCCCAGGACGCCCAGGCGAGGATGTGCTTGGCGATCTTGTCGAGCGGCGCCTCGAGCACGACGGCGCCCGCCTCGAGCGCGGCCTTCGGCATGCCGTAGACGAGCGAGGTCGCCTCGTCCTGCGCGATGGTGTGGCCCTGCCGCTCGTGCATGGCGCGTAGCCCTCGCGCGCCGTCGCTACCCATGCCGGTGAGGATGACGCCGCAGGCGTTCGAGCCCGCCGCCTCGGCGGTCGAAAGGAAGAGCGCATCCACCGGCAGGTCGCCCGAATTCGAGGGGTGGAGCTGCAGGCCGTAGCCGCGCGCCTCGTACTTGCCGACGGTCAGGCAGGAGCCGCTCGGCGCCACGTATACGTGGCCGGGCAGGATCGGCTCCGCGTCCGCGGCTTCCTTGATCCTCGCGTTGCATTCGCCCTGCAGCCGCTTCACGAAGTGCCGCGCGATGCCGGGGGGGAGCTGCAAGGCGAGCACGACCGGCGGCGCATCGTCGGGCAGCTGCGTGAGGATCTCGCGCACCGCTTCCGCCCCGCCGGTGGCCGCACCCATCACGACCACTTGCTGGAGGGTGCTGGCACGCTTGCCGAGGTTGGGCAGCACCGTCTTCGCATCGCGCGGAGCCGCGTTGTGCGCCCGGAGGTTGTGCCGCGCCTCGTGCGCGCCGCGAATGGCCTCGACGATGGAGCGCGAGTAGCTCTCGTCCACCGGCGTGCCGATGGTGGGTTTGCCGACAAAATCCACCGCCCCCAGCGACAGCGCCTGGAAGGCCACGTCGGAGCCGTCCTGCGTGTGCGTGGAGAGCATCACCACCGGCATGGGCCGCACGGCCATCAGGCGCTTCAGGAACGCGAGGCCGTTCATGTGCGGCATCTCGATGTCGAGCGTGAGAACGTCGGGGTTGAGCTTCGCGATCAGGTCTTTCGCGACCAGGGGGTCGGGCGCGGCGCCCACGACCACCATGTCGGACTGCTCGTCGATGATCGCCGAGAGGATGTTGCGGATGACGAGCGAGTCGTCGACGACGAGCACCTTGATTTTCACGGGCGGATGTCGGAGTAGTCCTACATATCGGAGCTTGCGGACGATGTTACCTTCGGGCATTGATTCTGTACGAAAGTTTGCGATGGGCAAGCCGGTCTTCTGGGGAGAGATGGCACCTTGCGACCACGAGGTGCAGATCTACGGCAACGACCGCGAGTTCATGGACCGGCTTTCGGCTTGGGTGAGAGCCGGGATCCAGGCCGGGGAGAGCGTGGTGGTCATCGCCACGCCGGAGCACGTCGAGGAGCTCGAGATGAGACTGCGTGCGGAGCACGTGGACCTCGTCAACGCGCGCCTGGAGGATCGCTACATCGCGCTTTCGGCGGAACGCACGCTGGGGCGCTTCATGCGCAACGACTGGCCGGACGACGAGAGCTTCCGCGAGGTCGTCGGCGAGGTGCTCGTCCGGGCTCGCGCCAACGGCCGCAAGGTCCGCGCCTTCGGCGAAATGGTGGCGATCCTGTGGGCCCGGGGGCATGGAGCCGCGACCGTGCGCCTCGAGTTCCTCTGGAACCAGCTGCTGCGCACGGAGAAATTTCCACTGTTCTGCGCCTATCCGAAGGCGGGCTTCACGCGCGACGCGACGCACTCCATGGCCGAGCTCTGCGCCCTGCATTCCAAGGTCTACGGGATCGAAGTTCCTGCCTGATGGTCCGGATCGGGTGCGCCGGCTGGCAGCTGCGGGGCGCCAACGAGACGTTCGAGGGCGACGGCAGCCACCTGTCGCGCTACGCCAGGATCTTCACCGCGGTCGAGATCAATTCCAGCTACTACCGCCCGCATCGCCGCGCTACCTATGCGCGATGGGCCGATTCGGTCCCGGAGGACTTCCGCTTTGCGGTGAAGGTGCCGCGCATCATCACGCACGTGAACCGCCTCGCCGACTCGGCCGACCTGGTCGAGCTCTTCCTCGAGCAGGTCGAAGGCCTGGGACCGAAGCTGGGTTCGCTGCTGGTCCAGCTTCCCCCGAGCCTGGAATTCGACCCGACGGTCGTGCTGCCTTTCCTCGAAGGGCTGCGCGAGCGCTTCGAGGGCGGGATCGTGATCGAGCCGCGGCATGGGAGCTGGTTCGCGCACGAGGTGGACGTGCTCCTCGCGGAGCTGCGCGCGGGCCGCGTGGTGCCGGATCCGGCCCCCGTTCCGGCGGCCTCGGAGCCGGGCGGCTGGCCGGGGACGGTGTACTTCCGCCTGCACGGCAGCCCCCAGATGTACCACTCGCTCTACGACGGGGCGTTCCTCGTTGCCACCGCCGAGCGCTTGCGGTGGCACGAGGAGAACGGCTCCTACGTGTGGTGCATTTTCGACAACACCGCGCGCCAGGGCGCGGTGTCCAATGCGCTCGAGATGCTCCGGCTCCTGGAAGCCGGCGGGCTCAGCGGCGCTTCACCGCCTCGCGGACGTCCCCTGCGGCCTTCTGCACTTTCCCCTCGGCCTGGCGCGCGGCGCCCTTGACCTGCTGCGTGGTGCTGCCGGTCACTTCGCCGGCCTTGCGCTGCACTTTGCCTGCCGCATCCTTCAAGCTGCCTTTCACCTGGTCACGGTTCATCGTCTGTCTCCAAAGTAGTTGAGGGCGTACCCCTCTCTGCGACCGCGATCTTCGTTGCCGCGTTCCCAGTGCAAGCAAGGAACAAGGGGGTTAGTGGCGTTTTTTTTGGGGGGTGGCTTCCTGCGCCCGGTAGAATCCCCCGCATGAAAACGCTGAGCTTGTTCCTGGTTTGCGCGTTGTCCTTCCCCGCTCTTGCGCAGCGCACCCAGAAGCCGCCGCTCCACGGCCAGGAATGGATGGCCGTCACCGGCAAACCGCTCGGTGCCATGGCCGGGGCGAAGATCTTCGAGCGCGGCGGCAATGCGGTGGACGCCGCCGCGGCGATGATCGCCGCCACCGCCACGATGTGGGACGTGCTCCACTGGGGTGGCGAGACGCAGGCGCTGATCTGGAACCCGATCACGAAGAAGGTGATCGGCATCAACGCGCTCGGCGTCGCGCCCAGCGGGGCCACACCGGAGTTCTATCGCTCGCGCGGGTTGCGGCATCCACCGGAGTACGGTCCGCTCTCGGCCGTGACTCCGGGAACGCCCGGCGGATTGATGACGATGCTGGCCGAGTGGGGCACGCTGACGCTCGAGGAAGTCCTCGCGCCCGCGATCCAGATGGCGGACGGCTATCCGATCGAGGCGCAGGCTGCGAATTCGATGCATGCCAACCGTGACACGATCAAGCAGTGGCGGTATTCGCCGGCGGTATTTCTGCCGCACCGTGGTCAGACGCGCGAGGCGCCGGTAGCAGGCGAGATC
>JBKJYC010000366.1:0-10161 GCA_046715885.1 Usitatibacter sp. | reverse complement strand
GGGGGGGGGGCCCCCCGCCCGTAAATCACTCCGCGCCGCCCCGGGGCGGGCCCCCATGCCAGCACCAGCGGCACCAATCCCACCGCAACGATCGCGAGCGAGGCCGTCGAGGCCTCCGCCAGCCGCTCGTCCGCGGCCAGGTTGTAGGCCTGCACCGCGAGCGTGTCGAAATCGAAGGGGCGCATCACGAAGGTCGCGGGAAGCTCCTTCATCACGTCCACGAAAACGAGCAACCCCGCGGTCACGAGGCTGGAGCGCAGCATCGGCGCGTGCACCCGAGCCAGCGTCTCTCCCGCGTTCATCCCCAGCGAGCGGGCCGCGTCTTCCATGTGCGGCGTCACCTGCGCCAGCCCCGCTTCCACGGTCTGCAGCGCAACGGCGAGGAAGCGGATGAGGTACGCGTAGACCAGGGCGACCAGGCTTCCGGTCAGCACCAGCCCGATCTTGATCCCGAACGCGGCCTGCGCCCAGTCCGCGAGCCAGTGGTCGATGCGCGCGAGCGGAATCAGCACGCCGATGGCGATGACGGCGCCGGGCACCGCGTAGCCCAGCCCGGCGAGGCGATTTACCGCGGTGCTCACCCGGCTGCGCGTGATGCGTGCGCCATAGGCGAGGAAGAGCGCGATCGCCACCGCGACGATGGCGGTGATCGTGGCCACCGACACGCTGTTGAACGCGAGCCGCGCGAAGCGCGGGCCGAACGCCTCGTCGCCGCCACCCAGGCTCATATTCACCAGCAGCAGAGCGGGGAAGACGAAACCCAGCGCCAGGGGAGCAGCGCAGGCGAGCATCGCCGCCCATGCCTTGGCGCCCTGGAGCACCGAGCGCTGGTGCCGCGAGCTGGCCGCCAGCTCGTGGTACCGGGCGCGCTTGCGCGCCCAGCGCTCGAAGGCCAGGATCGCGCCGACGAAGACGAGCAGAATCACCGAGAGCTTCGCGGCCGCGACCGGCTCGCCCATCGACAGCCACGCGCGGAAGATGCCGGTGGTAAACGTCTGCACGCCGAAGTACGACACGGTGCCGAAGTCGGCGAGCGTCTCCATCAGCGCCAGCGAAGAGCCGGCGGCGATCGCGGGCCGTGCCATGGGCAGGCTCACGCGAAAGAAGGATCCCCAGGGCGAGAGCCCGAGCGTGCGTCCCGCCTCCGCCAGGCTGGTGGATTGCTCGATGAACGCCACGCGCGCCAGCAGGTACACGTAAGGGTAGAGGACGCAGATGAACATCGCGCCCGCCCCGCCGAGCGAGCGCACATCAGGGAACCAGTACTGTCCCGCGCTCCATCCGCCCGCCGCGCGGATCCACGATTGCACCGGACCCGCGAATTGAAGGAGGTCGGTGTACGCATAGGCGATCACGTACGCCGGCATGGCGAGTGGCAGCAGCAGCGCCCACTCGAGCGCACGCCGGCCGGGGAACTCGCACGCCGAGACGAGCCACGCGGTCGTGACGCCCACCACCACGACGCCCACCAGCACGATGGCCAGCAGGAGCAGCGTGGTCCGGACATAGTCCGGCAGCACCGTGGACGCCAGATGCGCCCACGCCTCACCCCCGGGCACGAAAACATTGGTCGCGACGATGGCGATCGGCAAGGCGAGCAGGCCCCCCGCCAGGACCGCGCTCGCGGTCCAGCGGCGCGCAGGTGTCGGGGCGCGTCCGGCGGGCATGCTCAATTCTACCCCAGCAGTAATAAAAAACCAATTAAAACAATCCGTTGCGTACAGCTCTCCGGCCCTGTCAACCGGGTTACGGCTGGCACATTTTTCCCGTTTGTAAACGGCCCTACCGTGGGCTAAACTAATCGGCTTTTCGGACCGCCCTGAAGGCGGATCAAACCGAAGTCCAGATGCGAGGCGAAATGGCCAGCAAGACCAAGATCCCGACCGAAGCCGAAGTCCTCAAGATGCCTAAGGCGGAGTACATGAACGCGGGGCAGCTCAAGTTTTTCCGCGGTCGGCTGATCGAGCTGCAGACCCAGATGCGCGAGAACGCGGGTGCGACCACCGAACACCTGCGGGAGCTCTCGTTCGCGCCCGATCGGGCGGATCGGGCAACGCTGGAAGAGGAGCACGCGCTGGAGCTTCGCACCCGCGACCGCGAGAGGTAGTTGCTGAAGAAGATCGACCAGGCGCTCGCGCGCATCGACGACGGCAGCTACGGCTACTGCGAGGAAACCGGCGAGCCTATCGGCCTGCAGCGCCTCATCGCGCGACCGACGGCCACCCTTACCATCGAGGCGCAGGAGCGCCGCGAGATGAAGCAGAAGCTCTACGGCGAGTGAGTTCGGATCGCCGAAGTAGGAAGGGCGCCTTGCGGCGCCTTTTTTATGGGAATTTCCAATGCCTATAATGGTTCACACGGGGAGAATCCCGTAACCCGCCCAAAGGAGAATCCGTGCGAGACCCCGAATTCATCAACTTCGAGCCCAAGACCCGGTTCAGCCGCAGGGAGTTCGTCATGACCACGCTTGCAACGGGATTCGCGGCGGCGGTCCAGCCGGTCGCCGCGCAGACCCGGATCACGACCGACACCCAGGGCCTCACGGCCGGTGAGGTGAAGATCAAGACGAAGGACGGGGAAATACCCGCTTATCGCGTGATGCCCGCGAACGGGAAGAATTTGCCGACGGTGCTGGTGGTGCAGGAGATCTTCGGCGTCCACGAGCACATCAAGGACGTGGCACGGCGCCTGGCCAAGGCGGGTTACCTCGCGGTGGCGCCCGAGCTCTATGCACGCCAGGGCGATGTGTCGAAGCTGACCGACATGAACGCGATCCGGCCGATCGTGGCCTCGGTGCCCGACGCGCAGGTGATGGCCGACCTCGACGCGGCCGCCGACTGGGCCGCGACGAACGGCGGCGATGCGAACAAGCTCGCCATCACCGGCTTTTGCTGGGGCGGGCGCATCGTGTGGCTTTATGCAGCGCACAACCCGAAGCTCAAGGCGGGCGTGGCCTGGTACGGGCACGTGGAGGGCGCGGGCACGCCATTGCAGCCCAAGAATCCCATCGACGTGGTCGCCGGCATCAACGCTCCGGTGCTGGGCCTCTACGGGGGCGCCGACGCGGGCATCCCCAACGAGGGCGTGGAGCGCATGCGCGCAGCCCTGAAGGCGGCGAACAAGAAGTCGGACATCGTGTTGTATCCCGACACGCCGCACGGCTTCAATGCGGACTACCGCCCGTCGTATCGCGAGCAGCCGGCCAAGGAAGGCTGGAACAAGATGCTCGCCTGGTTGAAGCAGAACGGCGCAGGCTGATACGAAGGAACACGCCACAGAGCTGAGGCAGGACCTCTCCCTCCAGCTGCGCCAGGTGCTGGAGGAGAGGAGCCTCACGATCGTCTTCCAGCCGATCTTCTCCTTCTCGGCCGGCGATTTCCTCGGCTATGAGGCGCTGGTCCGCGGCCCGGAAGGCTCGCTGGTGCAAACGCCCTATGAGCTCTTCAACGCCGCGGCCGAGCACGGGCTGGTGGTCGAGCTCAACATCGTCTGCATCCAGGAAGTCCTGCGCAACTTCGCGCGCAAGCAGCTCCCGGGCAACCTGTTCCTCAACATTTCTCCCCAGTTGATCCTGCAGCGCGGCTTCAGCCAGGAGCGCTCGGCGAAATTCATGAAGTCGATCGGACTGGAGCCGTCCCGTGTGGTGATCGAACTCACGGAGGACTACCCGACGTTCGATTTCCGCCTGGTGCAGGAGTCGCTGCAGCTCTACCGATCCATGGGCTTTCGCGTGGCCATCGACGACCTCGGCGAGGGCTTCGCGAGCCTGCGCCTGTGGTCGGAACTGAAGCCCGAGTTCGTGAAGGCAGACAAGCACTTCGTGGTCGGCATCGCGCGCGACGCGGTGAAGCTGCAGTTCCTGCGCGCCATCCAGCAGATCGCGGAGAACAGCGGCTGCCTGGTGATCGCCGAGGGCATCGAGAACGCCGAGGATTTCCGAGTGGTGAAGGACATCGGCATCGCCTGCGGCCAAGGTTACTTCATCGGCCGGCCGGCGGCCGATCCCCCGCGTGGGCCCTCCGAGGAGGTCGCGCGCGCGAGCGCGGACGCGCGCGTGCCCGTCGTGCCCACGCCTCGCATGCAGGCGCGGCCCGAGATCAAGGCGCGGGATTTCCTGCGCTCGGTGGACGCCGTCGCCCCGCAGGTCCCGCTGGGAGCCTTGCTCGATCGCTTCGTCGCGATGCCCCAGCTCTCGGCCATTCCGGTGGCCGGCGCCGGCGGCATCCAGGGCGTAGTCTCGCGCGCCTGGCTCGAGCAGGCCGCCACGGCCGGGGGCGAGCGGCTGCGTGCGCGTGCTTGCGCCGAATTCATCGACGCGATTCCGATCCGGGTCGAAGCGGACCTCGAGCTCGGGACGCTTGCGGCCATCCTCGCCGAGTCGGATGCGAGGCGCCTGGGCGACGGCTTCGTCATCGTCTCGGGTGGGCGCTACCTCGGCATGGGGCGAAGCCAGGACGTGATCCGCTCGCTGCAGGATGCGCGCGTGCTGGCGGCGCGTTACACCAACCCGCTCACGCTTCTCCCCGGCCAGGTTCCGATCAACGAGCACCTCGAGCGGTTGCTCAAGCGCCTGGTGCCGTTTACGGCCTGGTACGTCGAGGTCGACCAGATGCGCGGGCTGAACGACGGCGAGGGCTTCAAGAAAGGCGATGTGCTGATCCACGCGGTGGCGCGGTTGCTCGAGTCGGCGTGCGCGCCCGGCGTGGATTTCGTCGGGCACGTGGCCGGCAGCCGGTTCGTGCTGCTGATGCAGAGCACCGATTGGCGCGAGCGTGCGCAGGCGGCCATCCAGGGGTTCGCGGAGCTCATCGCGAGCGAGGTCGATCCGGACGTCCTTGCGCGCGGCTACTACGTCTCGACCTCGCGCGACGGGCTGGACACGGTGCGCCCGCTTCCGAAGCTGGCGGTGGGCATCCTACCGGTGCTCCCCGGAGTCTTCGAGTCGCGCCACGAGGTGCTGCTCACCGCGAAGCAGGCGAGCCGCAACGCCATGAACCAGGCGGCGAGCGCGGTCCACGTGGACGAGCACCACGGCAATGCCTACCCGAATTCGGTGCTCTTCGACGACGAAGGGAGTAAGGGGACAGACCACTTGGCTTCGGGCTAAGGGGTCTGTCCCCTTATTTCCTGCACCACACCTGCCAGCGCTCCTTGCCGGCGAAGACCGGGATCGAATCGGTCCCGGCATCATCCTCGACCTTGCCGAAATCCCCGGCGAGCAATCCGTCGAGCTCGGCCTGCGAGTCGAGCGGGAAGGGCGGTCCGCGCTCCACGCCCGCATCGAAGAAAAAATACCCCGCCAGCCGGCCGCCGCGCGGGACGAGCGCGGCCACGCGTCGCGCCCAATCCGGCCACAGCCGGCGCGGCAATGCGCACAGGAATGCCCGTTCGTACACGAGCGCGTAGGGACCCGCGACCTCCGCGCCGAAAAAATCCGCGAGCTTCACCCGGGCGGCGAACGGTCCGAGCACCTCGGCCGCGGCCTCGATCGCCGCGGGGCTGAAGTCGATGCCCTCCACCACCCAGCCCGCCTCGCCGAAGCACCGCACGTCGTGCCCGGAACCGCAGCCGGGGACGAGCACCCGCCCCGGTGCGGCATTTCCCGCGACGAAATCGCGTAATTGCACCGGCACCTGACCGGCATCCCAGGGGGTGAACCCCCCGCGGTAGCGCACCTCCCAGAATTGCGCGCCCGCGGGATCGAGTTTCGGGAATTTCGGGTCCATGCAGGAATGGTACGATGCGGCCCTAGATGAAAGTCGCGATTCCCGCTGTCCTGGCGCTCCTGCTCTGTGCCTGCCAGCCCGCCTCGAAGGCCCCCGAAACGACGATTCCCCTCTCGCCATGCCGCCTGCCCGGCATCGAGTCGGAGGCGCGCTGCGGCACGCTCGAGGTGTGGGAGGACCGCAAGGCGCAGGCCGGCCGGCGCATCAAGCTGAAGGTGGCGGTGGTGCCCGCGAAGCTGCGCTCGAAGGAGCCCGATCCCATCGTCATCTTCGCGGGCGGGCCGGGGCAGGGCGCCATCGGGCTCGTCCCGCAGGTGATGCCGCTCTTCGCCCGCCTCAACGACTCCCGCGACATCCTCTTCGTCGACCAGCGCGGCACGGGCGCCTCGAGCCCGCTCGACTGCAACGGCGATACCCCGTTGCAGCAGATGTTCGAGGATGCGATCCCGGCCAAGGTCGTCGCCGAATGCCTGAAGCGCCTCGATGCCGACCCGCGCCTGTACACCACGACGATCGCGATGCAGGACCTGGAAGAGGTCCGCGCGGGGCTGGGCTACCCGAAGCTCAACCTCTGGGGTGGCTCATACGGGACGCGAGCCGCGCTCGAGTACCTGCGTCGCTACCCGGACCGCGTGCGCACGGCGAGCCTCGACGGCGTGGCCCCGGCGGTGATGAAGCTGCCCTTGTCTTTCGTCGCCGACGGCGACGCTGCCCTGGAGCGGATGCTCTTCTCGTGCGCCAAGGACCCGTTGTGCGCGCGCTCCTATCCGCGCTTGCGCGAGACCATCGGCACGATTCGCGCGGGCCTGGCCCGGCGCCCGGTGCGCGCGGCCATCACCGATCCGCTCACCGGCGAGCGCGAGTCGATCACCGTGACCGAGAACGTGTTCCTCTCTGGCCTCTTCCGGCCGCTCTATCTTCCCGAACTGGCGAGCCTGCTGCCCTTCGCAATCAACGCGGCCTCGGGTGGGGACTTCAATCCGCTGCTCGCGCAGAACTTCGCGTTCAGCGACGAGATGTCGGAGAATTTCGCGCTCGGCATGCACCTGTCGGTGATCTGCTCGGAAGACGTGCCGCGCATTTCGCGCTCGGAGCTGGCGTCGCTCTCCACCTCCTTCTTCGGCCGCGCGCTCGTCGACGACTTCGTTCGCGCCTGCGGCATCTGGCCGCGCGGCGAGGTCCCCGCGGACTACTACGACCCGGTGAGGGCAACCGCCCCGGTGCTCCTGCTCTCCGGCGGCATCGATCCGGCCACGCCGCCGCGCCATGGGGACCTGGTGGCTTCCTGGCTGCCGAACGCGAAGCACCTCGTGGCGGCGAACCTCGGCCACGGCGTCAGCCTGCACGGGTGCGCGCCCGGCTGCTGGAGAAGTTCATCAAGGAAGGCAGCACCGCGGGCATCGACGGCAAATGCCTCGAGCGCATCCCACGTCCGCTCTTCCTCATGCCCATGGGCGTGAAGCCGTGAGGTCGCGCGCATGATCCGCGTCGAGGGCCTCGCCAAGCGCTTCGGGACCGTGGAGGCGGTGAAGGACGTCACGTTCACCGCGCCCGACGGCGCCATCACCGGCCTGCTCGGGCCGAACGGCGCGGGCAAGACGACGACGCTGCGCATGATCTCCACCCTGGTGCAGCCTTCGGCAGGAAGCGCCACGGTGGATGGGGTGGACACGCGCCACGATGCGCTCGCGGTGCGCGCGAAGCTGGGGATGCTTTCCGACGCGCGCGGCCTCTACACGCGCCTCACGGCGCGCGAGAACATCACCTACTACGGGCGGCTGCGTGGCCTGGAAAGCGGCGCCATCGAGTCGGCGATCGCGAAGTTCGCCGACTGGCTCGACCTGAAGGCGCTCCTCGACCGCCGCACCGACGGCTTTTCCCAGGGCGAGCGCATGAAGGTCGCCATCGCACGGGCGCTCGTCCACGATCCGAGGAACGTGGTGCTGGACGAGCCCACCAACGGGCTCGACGTGATGACCACGCGCAGCCTGCGTGAGGCGATCCGGCGCCTGCGCGAGGAAGGGAAGTGCATCCTCTTCTCCAGCCACGTGATGCAGGAAGTCTCGGCGTTGTGCGACGACATCGTGATCATGGCCCACGGCGCGGTCGTGGCCGAGGGCGATCCGGAGCGCATCCGCGAGGCAAGCGGCTGTGAGAGCCTCGAGGACGCGTTCGTGAAGCTGGCCGGGGCCGAGGCGGCGCAGGCATGAGATCGCGCACCGGCATCGTCCTGCTGAAGGAGCTGCGCGACAGCATTCGTGACCGGCGCACCGCGTTGATGGTGCTCTTCGCGTCCATCCTCACCGGCCCTCTCACGTTGGTGCTCATGGCCCAGTACGTTTCGAGCCTCGAGGAAAAAGCTTCCACGCTCAAGGTGCGCATGGTGGGCGAGGAGAATGCCCCGCCGCTGGTCAACTACCTGAAGCGGGTGGACGTTGATATCGAGAAGGCGCCGGCGGATTACGAGGCGCGGATCAAGGAAGGAAAGCTCGATGCGGTCATCGTTGTCAGGGCGGATTTTCACGAACGGTTCCTCGCCGGCGACGGGCCGGCGGTCGAGCTCGTCTATGACGACTCGCGCACCGAATCCCAGCCCGCCATCCGCCAGGCCGAGCGCCTCCTCCGCGGCTTCAACCGCGAGACGGGAACGCTGCGCCTCATCGCGCGAGGGGTGAGCCCGAGCCTGATCGAAGCGGTCAAGGTGGAACACGTGAACACCGCCACGCCGAGGCAGAGGGGCGCCATGCTTCTGGTGCTCATTCCGCTGTTCGCGATCCTCTCTCCCATCCTGGGCGGCATGACGGTGGCCATCGACACCACTGCGGGCGAGCGCGAGCGCGGCTCGCTGGAGCCCCTGCTGTCCAATCCCGTGCCGGCGCGCCAGATCGTCGTGGGCAAGTGGCTGGCGGCGTGGATCAGCGGGGCCACGGTGGCCACGCTCACGCTCGCCGGGTTCGTCATCGCCGCCAGCTTCTTCGCGGGCAAGAAGCTCGCCGCGCTGATGCAGTTCGGCTGGCCGGAGTTCGGCTTGTTCCTCGCCTTCGTGCTGCCGCTCGCGGCGGCGACCTCCGGAATCCTGATGCTGATCGCCACCAACGGCCGCTCGTTCCGCGAGGCCCAGACGTACACGAGCTACCTGGTGAGCTTCATCTCCTTCATCCCCATGATCGCGATCTTCTCGGGCCTGAAGGATGCGTTCTGGCAATCCTTCGTCCCGGTGCTGGGCCAGCAGATGGTGCTCACCCGCATCCTGCGCGGCGAGTCGATCTCGCTCATGGATTGGCTCATCCCGGCAGGCGTCGCGTTCCTCATCGCGGGCGCCTGCGTGGCCGGGGTGTCCCGGCTGCTGGCCCAGGAGCGCATCGTCTTCGGTCGCTCGTGAGCGGCAAGGTCGAGGTGCAGCGGTACTTCGAGCCCGGCGGCGTGCTCGAGCGGGCGATCCCGGGATTCAAGCACCGTCCCCAGCAGGTCGAGTTCGCGCGCGCCGTTCTCGAAACCATCGAGCAGGGCGGCGTGCTCATCGCCGAGGCCGGCACCGGCACCGGAAAGACCTTCGCCTACCTCGTGCCCGCGCTGCTGGCCGGCGGGCGCGTGATCGTGTCCACCGGCACCAAGACTCTCCAGGACCAGCTCTTCCATCGCGACCTGCCGCGCGTACGCGAGGCGCTCGGCGTGTCCGTCGACGTGGCGCTGCTCAAGGGGCGCGCGAACTACGTCTGCCTGCATCACATGGAGGCGGCGGCCCAGGCGGGAACTTTCCTCTCACGCGATGAGGCCGCGCACATCCACAAGATCCAGCGCTTCGCCAGGACCTCGATGAGCGGTGACCGCGCCGACTGCGCCGACGTGCCCGAGACCTCGGGCGCCTGGGCGCAAGCCACCTCCACGCGCGAGAACTGCCTCGGGTCGGGATGCGGGCACTACCAGGAATGCTTCGTGATGAAGGCCCGCAAGCGCGCTGCGGAGGCCGACGTCGTGGTCGTGAACCATCACCTGTTCTTCGCCGACGTGGTCCTTCGCGACGAGGGCGCGGCCGACCTCCTGCCCGCGGCCAACACCGTGGTCTTCGACGAGGCGCATCACCTGCCGGACCTGGCGCGGATCTTCTTCGGCCAGGCGCTCTCCACGGCGCAGGCGGTGGAGCTCGCGCGCGACGCGAGGATGGCGGCGGCCGCGAATGCCAAGGAGTCGCCGGAGCTGCAGGATGCGGCGCTCGGAGTCGACCGCGCGGCGCGCGACGTGCGCATCGCGCTGGGCTCGGTCTCGGGGCGCATTCCGCTCGCGGCCATCCGCTCGCGCGCCGCGTTCGACCAGGCGCTCGACGCGCTCGCCGAGAAGCTCTCGGCCCTGGCGGCGAGGCTCAAAGCGCAGGAGGAGCGCGCGGAAGAGTTGAAGAACGCACGCACCCGCGCCGACGAGCTGCGCGGGCGCATCG
>JBKJYC010000365.1:0-3061 GCA_046715885.1 Usitatibacter sp. | reverse complement strand
AGGCCACTCAGCGCGAGGTCGCGCGCTTCTCCGCGGCCGATGCGCGCCGGCTGCCGGCGTACTACGAGCGCCTCGATCGCGTGGCCGATGTGCTGCGCGACCTGCTGCTGGAAACCCCGCCCAACCTGGGCGGCGGCATTCGCGACCTGTTCCACGCCTGGCAGGCTTCGCGCCGCGTGAACGCCCTGCCGATGGAGGCGAAGCGCGATGTGCTCGACCTCTTCACCATGGCGGCCGGCGACTGGCTCGACCGCTTCTTCGATTCCGAGCCGATCAAGGCGTGCTTCGGCTTCGACAGCGTCGTCGGGAATTTCGCGAGCCCCTATTCACCCGGCACCGCTTACGTGCTGCTGCACCACGTGTTCGGCGAGGTGAACGGCAAGAAGGGCTCGTGGGGCCACGCGATCGGCGGCATGGGCGCGATCACCCAGGCGATGCGCCGGGAGGCCGAGGCGCGCGGTGTGGAAATCCGCACCGGGCAGAGCGTGGCCAGGATCCTCGCCGAGAATGCGCGCGCGGTGGGCGTGGAACTGGAGGATGGCACCGAGGTGCGCGCGCGCGTGGTGGTCTCGAACCTGAACCCACGCGCGCTGCCAGCGCTCCTGGAAGAGGTTCCCGGCGAGTGGAGGGAGCCCTTCGGCCGGTTCCAGTGCGAGTCGGCGACGCTGCGCATCAACGTGGCGCTCTCGGAGCTGCCGGACTTCACTTGCGCGCCGGGCAAGTCGGTCCAGCCCCATCACCAATCCGGAATCATCATGGCGCCCTCGCTCGCGTACATGGACCGCGCGCATTCGAGCGCGCGCGAGTCCGGGTGGTCGCAGGAGCCCATCGTCGAGATGCTGATACCCCGCCCCGTGGACGCATAGCTGGCGCCCGCGGGCAGGCACGTCGCGAGCCTCTTCTGCCAGCACTTCCGCTATGCGCTCCCCGACGCACGCTCCTGGGACGACGAGCGCGAGCGCGCCGCCGATGCGGTGATCGACCTCGTGACGCGCCACGCACCCAACTTCCGGGAGAGCGTGCTGGGCCGGCGCGTGCTGACGCCGCTCGACCTGGAGCGCACCTTCGGGCTCGTCGGTGGCGACATCTTCCACGGCAAGCTGAGCCTGAACCAGCTCTTCAGCGCGCGGCCCGTGCTGGGGCATGCCGACTACCGCATGCCCGTGAAGGGCCTTTACCTGTGCGGCTCGGGTGCCCACCCCGGCGGGGGGGTCACCGGGGTGCCGGGGCACAACGCCGCGCGCGAGATCCTCCACGACATTTGAAACCTGGCGACCCTTCTGGACCCGTGCGGGCGGACGTACACTCCGCTGAACCGAATGTCCGGCCCCGAGAGTCGGGCGGCGGGCCCCAAGCCTCCAAACAAAAGGCAGGCATGCGCACATCCTCTTCGCGGCGAGCGATCGTCGCGGTCTTCGCCTCTGCCGTGACGGCACTGGCGCTCCTTTCGGCGACTCCGGCCCAGGCGGCGAGCGTCCGTCCCCTGCCTTTGGATAGCGTCGTCGACGCTGCCGCGGTCGCGTTCCAGGGCCGCTGCCTCGAGAGCCGCTCCGAGGTCGATGCGGCAACCGGGCTGGTGGTCACGCTGACCACCTTCGAGGTCGAGGACCGCCTGAAGGGCGAGGTCGGTGCGCGCCACGTGATCAAGCAGCTCGGCGGACAGGTCGGAGACCTGGTGCGTCGAGTCGACGGCATTCCCACCTTCGAGCCGGGTGAGCGCTACGTGGTCTTCCTCTACGGCGTCTCGGCCGCCGGTTTCTCCAGCCCGGTCGGGCTGTCCCAGGGCCGGTTCGAGGTCCGGGCGGGCGAGGGCGGCCTGCAGGTCGCGAACGGGCGCGATTTCCGGGAGATGCTCTCCCCCATTTCGCCGGCGGACCTTCCGGGCGTGGTGCGCGACAAGCTCGCCGTCCCCAAGGCCCGCGTCGAGCACCTCGAGCTCGAGACTTTCAAGCGCCTGGTGCGCGCGCGGGTCGCGCGATGAGCGCCCTGGTGCGCCGCGTCTTCGCCGCCGCGCTGCTGGCCGTCGCGTCATCCGCCTTCGCCGGCGGCCCGCTCTCGGTCTGCAGCCAGGTGCCGGTGAAGTATCCGGGCGCGGGCACCGTCAACCTGAATTACGACCTGGGCACCCTCGGCGCACGCTCGAAGGCGCAGGCCGACGCGTTGATCTCCGCGGCGGTGGCCAACTGGACCAACGTCCCGACCGCGACCCTGTCCATCGGCCGCGGCCCCGACCTCGCGGTGGACGTCACGACGGCCAACTACACGACGTACCTGGATGTCTTCAACGACACCCTGAACCCCGTCATCTACGACACCGACGGATCGCTCACCGACCTGCTGCTGGGCGCGGGTGCCAGGAACAACATCCTCGGCTTCGCGGGTTCGGCCTTCAGCTCCGGGACCTGCCAGTACCTCGAGGGCCACGCGGTCATCAACGGTTTCATCGCGGTGTCGGACAGCGCATTGCGCATCGTGCTCGCGCACGAGATCGGCCACCTGATCGGCCTGGACCACGCGCAGATCGACGACGAGCAGGGCCTGGTCCAGGCGAACTACCCGCTGATGTATCCCATTGCGTTCCGCGGCACGGATGCGCTGCACGAGGACGACATCGCTGCCGTGACGGCGTTGTACCCCGAGGCGACGATGAACGCGACCTACGGCCAGGTGAGCGGAAACCTGTTCCAGTCCGGCGGGTTGACCGCGGTGCGCGGCGCCAACCTCTGGGCGCGGGAGATCGCCACGGGGAAGCTGTACAGCGTCGTTTCCGACTACCTGCAGCAGGCTGACGGCTTCTTCAAGCTGCTCCTGCCGGCCGGCAACTACAACCTGTTCGTGGGCGGCGTTCGCGCGGGATTCACCGGCGGATCGAGCGTCGGTCCGTACTCGAAGACCGCGGGCGGCCTCTCGTTCCAGCCGCCGCTCTACAGCGGCGGCGTGCGCATGACGCCGGTGGCACTCGGCGCGGGCACGCCCACCAACTTCACGATCATCGCGGGCTGCGTCGCGACCGCGACCTTCAACCTAGACGGCACGGGATCGATCGGCGGCAACTGCGGCA
>JBKJYC010000364.1:0-14644 GCA_046715885.1 Usitatibacter sp. | reverse complement strand
CATGGACGAGTATCGCCATGCCATCGAGCGCATGGAGCCACGCCACTACCTCACGGCGAGCTACTACGAGCGCTCCCTCACGAGCCTCGCCACGCTTTGCGTCGAGAAGGGCGTGCTCACGCGCGAGTAGCTCGAGCGGCGCGCCCAGGGCGTGTTCCCGCTCGCCACGCCGAGCGCACCTGGGCGCACGAACGTGGCGACGCGCCAGCGTTTCAAACCCGGCGATCGCGTCCGCGTGCGCCTCGACTACGTTCCGGGCCACGTGCGCATGCCCGGCTACATCCGCGGCAAGACGGGCGTCGTGGTGAGCGAGTCGCCGGTGTATCCCTTCCCCGATGCGCATGCGCACTCAGTAGAGGCCGCCGATGAGCCTACGTATGACGTGCGCTTTCGCACCGAGGAGCTTTGGCCAAATTCGGCCGACTCCGCGCTCGTACACGTTGGCGTATTCCAAAGCTACCTGGAGCGCGTGAAGTAGCTCAGCGGATCTTCTGGATCAGCTCCTTCGACAGGCGCCAAACAAAACGCCCCGACCGAAGTCGAGGCGTGTTCTGGAGAATTCTGGCGCGCCCGGCAGGATTTGAACCCACGACCCCCTGGTTCGTAGCCAGGTACTCTATCCAACTGAGCTACGGGCGCGATGAGCTTGAAATTATAGCGGTTTTCGCTCCGAAAGGCGACGCCCGGAGCGCTTCCGAGGCCTAGGCGGAGAGGCTTGCGAGAAGTTGCGCGGGCTCCAGCGGCTTCACCAGGTGCAGGTCGAAACCGGCGTCCATGCAACGCATGCGGTCTTCCTCCCGGCCATAACCGGTCACCGCGACCAGGCGCACATTCTTGAGCGCGGCCTCCGCGCGGATGGCGCGCGCGACGTCGTATCCCGAAGCGCCGGGCAATCCGATGTCGAGCACGATCACGTCCGGGCGCATCTCGCGAGCGCGGTGCAACGCGTCGATTCCATCATGGGCCACGTCCACCGAGTGCCCATGCAGTTGCAGCATCATCGAGAGGGTCTCGGCCGCGTCGAGATTGTCGTCGACGCCGAGCACGCGCAGCTCCCGCGGCTTGCCCCTGCGCGCACCGCTCGTACCGGCGGTCACGCGCTCCGGCGCCGTGGTGGTGGGAATCGACACGACGAATTCGCTGCCCTTGCCGAGGCCCTCGCTGTTGGCGCGCACCTCGCCACCATGGAGCTCGACCAGCTTCTGCACCACGCGCAGCCCGATGCCGAGCCCGCCGGCGGAACGGTCCAGCGAGCGGTCTGCCTGCGTGAAGAGCTCGAAGACGTGGGGCAGCACGTCGGCGTCGATGCCCACGCCGTCGTCGCGCACGCGAATGTGGACGCGCATGCCGTCGTCGCTCACCTCGAGGAGGATCCGGCCCTTCTCGGGCGTGTACTTGGCGGCGTTGTGCAGCAGGTTGCTCACAATCTGGTAGAGCCGCGCGGAGTCGCCGTCCACCCACACCTCGCGGCAACGCGCTTCGAACTGCAGGAGCTGGCCGCGCGTCTCGAACCAGGCGCGCGCGCCATCGATCACGCGGCGCGCGAGCGCGCAGACCTCCACCGGCTCGCGGCGCAGCACGATCTTGCCCGTGGTGATGCGCGAGACGTCGAGCAGGTCCTCGAGCAGGCGGCTCAGGTGCCGCACCTGCCGGTCGATCACGTCGGCGGCGTAGCCCACGGCCTCCTGGGATTCGCCATGGGCGCGCAGCACGTCGGCGGCGGTACCGATGGGCTGCAGCGGATTGCGCAGCTCGTGGGCGAGCATCGCCAGGAACTCGTCCTTGCGACGATCCGACTCGCGCAGGCGCGCCTCGCTTTGCTCGAGCGCGTCCAGGTTGTCGCGGATCTCGTACTGGCGCAGGCGGCCGCGCAACGCCGTGCGTGCCGCGCTCGTGAGCTCGCCCACCTGCGTCGGCCGCTCGAGCACCTGGACGTTGGCAAGGGCGCGCAGCGTGCGTGCGACGGTGTCGGAGGTCGCGCCCGATCGCGCGAGCAGGATGATCGGAAAGTCGGACCATGCAGGCTGCTGGCCGAGCGCGGCGATCAGCGTCTCGAGGCCGCTGGGTCCGAGGGCCTCCTCCGCGATCAGCGCGGCGCCCGCGCCTTCGGCAATGCCTTGGAACACGGCCTGGAGATTCGGGCAGCATTGTCCCGCGACGCCGGCCGCGCGAAACGCCCCCTCGATGAGGCGCGCATCCTTGCCCGTCGGCGCGAGGATCAGCACGCGCCGGTCGAGAGCAGGTCCCGGGCCGTCCATCACGGTCGCGGGCGCATCAGCGTCTTCGAGCCTCCGTCGAAGACCGGCACGCCCGTCAATACGCCGCGGAAGTCGCGCAGCGGCTCGCCCACACGGATGCCGCCCTGATCGAGGCGGAACTCGCTGATGGTGCGTTCGTGCGCGCCGCCGCGCTTCTTCATGATGGATAGAGCCTGGCGCACCTCGCCGGCGTGCTCGAAATAACGCATCAGCAGGACCGTATCGGCGAGATAGCTGGTGTCGACGGGCGAGGTCATGGGACCGATGAGGCCTTGCTGGACGCTCACCAGCAGCGTCGCCACGCCCTTCTGCCCCAGCCAGGTGAGCAGCTCGTGGAGCTGGATCAGGAGGAAGTTCTCCTCGGGCATGGCGTTAAGGTAGCCATTGAGGCTGTCGATGCTGACGACCGTGGCGCCTCCCTCCGCCTCGTCCACCACGCGATGGATGAATTCGCCCGGGGAGAGCTCGGCCGGATCGATCTGGTGGATGCGCAGCCGGCCGTTGGCGATCTGCTTCTCGAGATCGATGCCGAGGCCCCGGGTCCGCGCCGTTAGGGTGGCGAGACTCTCGTCGAAGGTGAAGATGGCGGCCTTCTCGCCGCGCTCGCAGGCGGCGACGCAGAACTGCGCGGCCAGCGTCGACTTGCCCGAGCCCGCCGCGCCGATGACGAGCGTGCTGGTGCCGCGCTCCAGGCCCCCGCCCAGCAGCCGGTCGAGCTCCGTGATGCCGCTTTCCAACGTGGTGTGGGCGAACGAGCGCCGCGAATCGGCCGCGACCAGCCGCGGATAGACGATGATGCCGCCGCGCTCGATGGCGAAGTCGTGGAAGCCACTGCGGTACGACATGCCGCGATACTTCATCACCTGCAGGCGGCGCCGGTGCGCGCCGTAGTTCGCCTGCATCTGCTCGAGGCGGATCACGCCGTGGGCGATGCTCTGGATCTGCATGTCGAGAGTCTGGTCGTCCAGGACCAGGACGGTGCAATGACGCCCCACGAAGAAGCGCTTGAGCGCGAGGAGCTGGCGGCGGAACTGCAGCGGCCCTTCCGCGAGCAGGCGCAGTTCGGAAAGCGAGTCGATGATGACGCGCGTGGCGTTCACGCGTTCGACCTCCTCCAGGATCCTCTTGAAGGCCGTGGCGAGCTCGACATCCGAAGGATGGAAGACGGTGTATTGGGAGTCCGGATCGAGGTGGTCATCGCTCGGGGCGACCTCCAGCGTGTGGATGCCCGAGAGATCCCAACCGTGGGAATCGGCGACGGACCTCAACTCCTCTTCGCTCTCCGAGAGCGTGACGTAGAGGCCCGCTTCGCCGGCCTCCACGCCGGCACGCAGGAATTGCAACGCCAACGTGGTCTTGCCGGCGCCGGGCGTGCCTTCGAGGAGGTACAGGCGGTCGGGCGTCAGCCCCCCGCCGAGGACGGCGTCAAGGCCCGCGACACCCGTGCGCAGGAGGCGTACCGCTGCAGGAGACTTTGTCTTGGCGACTTCTTTCTGCATGGTCGGGGCGGCAAAGTGGGGTGAGCACGCCAAGAAAATAGCAACAACAAATCGGCAAACCCATCAGTACATTCCTACAAAAATGGAAAAAGCCGGCTCGCGCCGGCTTTTTCTTCGGGCGTGCCCGGGACTAGCGCTTGTTATCGCGGTTGCCCGACTGGGGGTCCTTCGACGAATCGCGATTGGTTTGCGGCTGCTGCTCGCCCTGCTTGCCGGACTGCTCGTCCTGGCGCGAGCCACGCTGGCCCTGGTCGCCATGGTTGGAGCCGCCCTGGCCGGGCTGGCCCTGCTGGCCCTGGCCACCTTGGCCGCGCTGCGGCGAGGACTGGTTCTGGCCCTGCTGCGAGTTGCGCTGCTGGTCCTTGTCCTGGTTGCCGCCTTTTTGCGAGCCCTGGTTGCCCTGGTTCTGGTTGCCCTGGTTCTGTGCCATCTGGATTGCCTCCTGTTGATGAACGGTTGTGAATACGGCTACTCGACTTTGCAATCGCTGTGCCATGGGCCTCAGCGTGGTGTGCCGCGGCGCAATTCCTCCTGCACCTTCGCGGCGGAATTGCCGACGCGCTGGACGGCCGCCTTCAGTTCCTCGCGGCTCACGCCCAGCTTCTCGGACCAATACCTGAGCTCGTGGTCCTGGTTGGTGTTGATCAATTGGATGTCCGGACTGCTCCGGGCTTTCGGATCGTCAGCCATTGATGTCTCCATGGAATCCTGCCGGTGAGAGGCCGCAAGAGTTTCTTGCAAGCCGGCGGAAGAAACTTCCGCAGCGCCGGCGGGGATCCGTACCTTAGGCAAGGAACAGGCCGTTACATCCGCAACGGCTGAGCTATATGCCGCGCCGCAAGCGTCGATCACAATGTCGGCTACCAGAGTGAGACTTGGCCGTCGTGAATCGCCGCAAGGAAGACGGGTTCGGGCTCATCGACTTGATGGCAAGCCTCGTCGTCATCTCCGGCACCAACTGTCTCCTCGAAGTCTCCGTGCTCGCGTGATGCACAACGAGGGCGGCGTTTTCTTCATGCTGAAGACGCCGGACAACAAGGAATACCGGGTGGTCGGCGCCAAGGGCCATACCGGCGGCCTCACGGGTGGACGCGCCGCGCTCAGAGGCTCACCATCGTCTCAGTGACACTCCGCAGGAGGAAAACAATGAGCAAGGGGATGGGGGTAGTCGCGACGTGGGCTGCGCTGGCTGCGGTGGGGGCGGGCGGGTTCGCGCATGCCGCGGAGCAGGCCGACAAGGCGATCGCCGCCGTGAAGCAGCTGGTCTCGAGCGGCGCGGTCAAGCCCAACACCGTGCTCAAGCTGCAGGTGAAGCAGGGCAACATGGTGTCGTTCCTCGGGCGCGACTACGAGCTGCAGAAGGATTGGGAGAAGCAGACCGGCATCCTCATCGACGCAAGCGTCATGCCGCAGCTCGATTCCCTGGAGTTCATCCGCCGCTCGACCGACGTCGACCTGACGATCGCCCGCAACCACGAGTATCCGGATCTCTTCGAGGGCCGCCTGATCGAGGACCTGACGCCGCTCCTCGAGCGCTACGGGTTCTCGCTGCCCGACGACCCGGCAAGCGGCTACATGCTGCTCAAGCACCAGGCGTATTTCGGGGACCGCATCGTGGCGATCCCCGCCGACCTCGACGTGGCATTGCTTTTCGTGCGCCGCGACCTGCTCGAGGATGCCGCCAACCGCGCCCGGTTTCGCGACAAGCATGGCGGCGAGCTGAAGGCGCCGAGGACCTGGCGCGAATACCAGCAGCTGGTCGAGTTCTTCCACCGGCCCGAGGAGGGCTTCTTCGGGTCTGCCGAGCCGCGCGAGAAGCTGACCGGGTGGATGTACTGGCTGCCGCGCTACCTGTCGGCCGCGGCGCCGAACCAGTACCTGTTCGACGAGCAGATGAAGCCGCTGGTCAACTCGCCGGCGGGAGTCGCCGCCACCGAGAGCTACATCGCGACGGTGCCCTACTCGCCGCCCCAGAGCCTCGAGGAGGGCAAGGACTACAGCTACTCGCTCCCCTTCTTCATTCGCGGGAAAGCGTTCGCCACGGTCCTCACCATGGCCACCGCGAAGATCTCGAGCCGGGAGGGCTCGGCGATCAAGGACAAGATCATGGCCTTGCCGACGCCGGGCCAGGTTGTCGGCAAGCGGCTGGTACGCCGCACGCAGATCATTTACGGCAACAACCTGGTGGTGCCGGCGAACGCTCCGAACAAGGCGCTGGGCTTCCTGTTGGCGATGTGGCTCACCGACCCCGGCAACTCGGCACGCTCGGTCGCGGCCAACGGCTTCACCGATCCCTATCGCTACATCAACCTGCGCGACGAGCGGGTGCGCGCGATGTACACGCCGCAGGCGATCGAGATTCTCCAGGGCGAGCTGCCGGTCACGGCGCCTTCGGGCACCGGGCTCCCCGGCGACAACGATTACCTCGCCGCGCTCAGCAACAACATCTGGCTTGCCGCGGGCAAGCAACTCACGCCGAAGGATGCGATGGACCGGACGGCGCGCGAATGGGACGCGATCACCGAGCGCCACGGCCGGGCGCGGCAGATCGCCCACTGGCAGGCGTTCCGCAAGCTCTATCCCGTCGCGACGGAGGCTGCGCCGTGACGAAGCCGATGGACGTTTGCTGAAGGGCCCATGACGCCTTCGCGCAGGCTCACGCTGCGCACGAAGCTGCTCATCAGCTTCGCCGGGTTCGGGGTGCTGGTCGCCGCGCTTTGGCTCCTCGGCGATCGCATCCTGCGCGACACGACGACGCGGCTCGAGGACACGTTGACCGCCCACGTGCAGCCGCTCGCGCGGATGAACCGGCTCCAGTCCCAGATCAGCCGCATCCGCGTGCTCGAAGTGGAGCTGCCGCGGCTCATCGATCTGTTCGCCGTCAGCGACCAGCTGAGCCTCCTGGATGCCGAGCGCGGCATCTTCGATCGCGACCTCGGTGCGTTCGTGCGGGAGCTGAAAGACAAGAACGCCGGCGAAGCCACGAGCCTCGAGGAGAACTGGCGACGTTATCAGGCGGACCTCCAGGGCGTCGTGCGCCATGCCAATCTGATGGAGCTCGATGCCGTGCAGCGCATCTCCACCTTCGAGTCGGCCGCGCGCTTCAAGTCGGTGTCGCACACCCTCAAGCTGCTGGCCGAAGGGACCGAAGCACGCGCGCGCGCCGCGTTCGAGCAGGCCGTGTCGGAGCACGGCCGGCAACGCGAAATTTTCGTCGCGACCTCCGTGACCGGCTTGGCGGTGCTCGCGATCTGGATGGGACTGCTCGCGCGGTCGGTCTCGGGCCGCTTGTCCCGGCTGCGCGATGCGGCGGCCCAAGTCGCCGAAGGCCGCGGCGACAGGCCGATCGCCGTGGCCGGAAACGACGAGCTGACCGACCTCGGCGCGGCGTTCAACGCGATGCAGGAAAAGGTGCGCGAACGCGAGGGGGCGCTGCGTTCCAGCCACGAGGAGCTCGAGCACCGGGTCGAGACGCGCACCCGCGAGCTCAATCTCGAGATCGACGAGCGGCGGCGCATCGAGGAGAGGCTCCACTACCAGGCCCAGTACGACAGCCTCACCGACCTGCCCAACCGCGTGCTGGCGATGGACCGGCTTTCGCAGGCGATCCTCGCCGCGAAGCGCACCGAGAGCTGCGTGGCGCTGATCTTCCTCGACCTCGACGATTTCAAGAAGGTCAACGACACGCTGGGCCACCAGCACGGAGACGCGTTGCTCGTCCAGGCGGCGAAACGCCTGCGCCAGTCGGTGCGCGCCGAGGACACGGTCGCGCGGCTGGGCGGCGACGAGTTCCTGGTCATCGTGGGAGGCGTCACCGCGCCCGACTGCGCGCAGGTCGTCGCGGAGGAGATCGTGAGCGCCTTCGCCTCGGCGTTCCACATCGGCGAAAACGAGGTCGTCGTCTCGGCGAGCGTGGGGGTGGCCGTCTATCCCACCGATGCCGGGGAGCCCGACATCCTGCTGCGAAACGCCGACCTCGCGATGTACGACGCCAAGGAGGCGGGCCGCAGCACCTACCGGTTCTTCAACCGCGAGGTGCATGGAGGGTCGACCGGCCGGCTGGCGATCGAGCACCGGCTGCGCGGCGCGCTGCAGCGCGGCGAGCTGCGCCTGCACTACCAGCCGCTGGTTTCAACCTCGACGCGGCAAACCGTGGCCGCGGAGGCGCTGCTGCGCTGGGAGTGCCCGGACTACGGGCTCCTCGGGCCGGACCACTTCATCTCGATCGCCGAGCACACCGGCCTCATCGTCGAGATCGGCGACTGGGTGCTTCGCACGGCGTGCGCGCAGGCACGCGCGTGGCGCGGCCGGGGGTGGACCGACCTTCGCATCGCCGTCAATGTCTCGCCCCGGCAGTTCCGCGGCGACCGGCTGTGGGCGACGGTGCGCGAGTGCCTGGCGACGCAGGACCTGCCCGCCAGCTGCCTGCAGCTCGAAGTGACTGAGGGACTGCTCGTCCGCAACCACCCGGAAGTGCAGGAGATGCTGGAGGCCCTCAGCGGGCTGGGCGTGCGGCTCGCGATGGACGACTTCGGCACCGGCTACTCATCGCTTTCCTACCTGAAGCGCTTTCCCTTCCACTCGATCAAGATCGACCGCGAGTTCGTGCGCGACCTCGCGCGCGATCCGGACGACCGGGCGCTGGTGACCGCGGCGATTCGGATGGGCAAGGGCCTGGGCCTGTCGGTGACCGCCGAAGGCGTCGAGACGCAGGAGCAGTTCGATTTTCTCGCCGCGCAGCATTGCGACGTCGTGCAGGGCGCGCTTTTCAGCATGCCTATCACGCCGGAGGAATTCACGGCGCGGTGGTTGCCGTGCGAGGCGCGCGTCGAGACGTAGCTGCAGCGGACGTCCGCAAAATTTCGCGATCGACGCATTCGCCGGGAACTCGCTGCCGTCTTGATTGCTGAGCTAGTCGGCCTGATAGACGTGGTACGCATTGCGCCCGGCTTGCTTGGCCCGGTACATCGCGGTGTCGGCGGCGCCGAGCAGGCTCTCCGCGTCGTGCCCATCGGCCGGGTAGCGGGAGATGCCGACGCTGGCCGTCACGCAGGCCTGCTTCCCCGCGAGGACCACCGGCTTCGCGAGCGCCTCGAGGACCTTCTGCGCGACCTGCTCGGCGAAATCCAATCGTTCGAGGCCTCCCAGGACGATCACGAACTCGTCGCCGGATACGCGCCCGACGGTGTCGCATTCGCGCATCGCGGCTTCCAGGCGGCGCGCCGCTTCCTTCAGCAGCTCGTCGCCCGCCGCATGGCCGAAGGAGTCGTTCACCTGCTTCAAGCCGTCGAGATCGACGAAAAGCACCGCGAGCGACGCACCCTGCCGCCCGGCGTGCGCGATCATGAGCGACAGGCGGTCGCGAAGGAGCATGCGGTTGGGCAATCCGGTGAGGGCGTCGCGGGTCGCCAGGTGCAGGATGCGATCCTCGGCCTGCTTGCGGGAGGTGATATCCCGCCCGACGCCGCGGTACCCGCTGAACGCACCGCCCTCGTCGTACATCGGCTCGCCGCTGAGGGACAGGTGGCGCTCGGCACCCTCCGGGTCGGCGCGCGAAATCTCGAAGTCGCGAAACGGAAGGTGGGCATCGAGCGTGGCGCGATGCGCCTTCCATCCCTCGGCATCGGGGCGGATGGAAGGAATCTCCCAGCGCACCTTGCCGATCGCCGTGCCGCGAGCGTTGACCGGCCGGTGCCTGGGGCCGTGCTTCGACAGGACGATGCGATGGCAGGCGTCGGTTTCCCAGTAGAAGTCGCTCGAAAGCTCGATCAGGCTGCGGAATCTCGCCTCGCTCTCGCGCAGGAAGCGGGTGGTGCCGGCCTGCATCGCCGCAAGACGCACGACCCGGCCCAGGGTGCCGCGGCCGAGCCCATCCTTGCACAGGCAATCGTATGCCCCGCGCGCGATCGCCCCTTCGCGAAGCTCCGGGCCGTCCCCCGTGGCGAGGACGATCACGAGGCGGTCGGTGGCCCGCGTGAGCCGATCCAGTGCCTCGAAACCTCGGGCGTCCGGAAGGTCGAGATCGGCGATGATCACGTCGAACTCCGCGTTCGCGGCCGTCGCAACCGATGAACGGCTTCTCGGCCACGAACACCTGGATGTGCTGCTCGAGCTGTGCCTGGAGATCGGGCGGGAGGAGGCGCAAGCCGGGCACTCGCCGCTCGAGGATCTCGCGCCAGGCTGCATCCGGCGTCCTGCAGGAGGAAAGGCAAGCGCTCTCCGGGGAATCCTGGACGCAGGGACAGGTGATCCTTTCCTGGGAGGATGCGCTCGAAGGCGCCGCGGTCCCGGACGATGGCCGCAACGTGGTGATCCACGAATTCGCGCACCAGCTCGACCAGCAAAAGGGCTACGCCAATGGCGCGCCGTGGCTCGGCGGGCGCGATCGCCTTGCGCGCTGGTCCCGGGTGCTCGGTGAGGAGTTCGCGAGGCTGCAGGAACAAGCGCTCGCCCAACAGCCTTCTCTCTTCAGCTACTACGGCGCGACCAGCCCCGCGGAGTTCTTCGCGGTCGTCTCGGAAGTCTTCTTCGAGCAGCCGGGGGCGATGGCGTCGATGCATCCCGCGTTGTATGAAGAGCTTCGCAGCTTGTACCGGATAGATCCCGCGGCCTTCCCCGTCAACGCCGCCGCTCGCGACACGTTCTTGGAATCTGAAGTCGGCTGACCGACGTCGTCAGCCATACCTGCGTATGGCGCTATCGCCATATGGGAGGTATGCTGTCGATGAACGTCGTCCGGTTCGAATGGGATCCCGCCAAGGATTTTGAGAACGTCACCAAGCACGGTGTCTCATTCCTCGAAGCGCAGTTCGCATTTGCGGACGAGCGGTGCGTTGTCATCGAAGATTCTGCGCACAGCGCGGATGAGCCGCGCTACTACTGCGTCGGTCGCATCGAAAGGGGCATCCTGACCGTGCGATTCACCCGGCGCTTCGACGTCATTCGGATCATCGGCGCAGGATTCTGGAGAAAAGGAGGGGCGGCCTATGAAAGACAAAGTTCGCTATACCGATGAACCGATGCAGCTGGGGCGCATCATCCCCAACTTCCTCCCGCCACCCGATCGCCTGGTCTTCAAGGAAGACGCGGTCAAGGTCACCATCAGCCTGAGCGCGCGAAGCGTCTTTTTCTTCAAGACCGAGGCGGCCAAGCGCGGCGTCCAGTACCAGCGCATGATCCGGCGCCTTCTTGATGCGTACGTGGACGCCTTCGAGGCGCCCGACACGAAGAAATCCTCGCCGGGAGCCGAAGCGCATCACGCTGAGCAGCCCCGGCGCGACTATCGAAAGACGGGCACGCGCCGCAAGGCTCGCTAGGGTTCAGGGCTGGAACTCGTACGGCGGCAAGGTAGAAAGTCTCGTATCGTCCACCGGACCGCCCAGGGTGAAGTGGTAAAGGCCCTGCCAGAAATGGTTCCGGATGCCGAGCAACGCGTGCAGCTCGTCGTCGAAGAAGCAGCCGATGCCGGTGGCACGAATGCCGGCGGCCTCCGCCTCGAGGTAAAGCACCTGACCCAACATCCCGCATTCCCAGTACAGGTGGCGGTAGCGCCACGGCTCCTTCATCGCGACATCGAACTGGGTGAGCATGCCGAGCGCGAAGCACGAATCGGCGGCGATGTCCTGATGGCAGCAGATCGTCTTGGCGGCCTGCCGCAGGTCCTGGGGCAGCAGAATATAGAGCGGTACGTGGTCCGGCCCGACCTTCTGCCACAGCCATTCGGGACGCATGCACTGCATCATCAGCGGCAACACAGACGGATCTCTCAGGAACACGTAGAGCCCCGGCACCAAGCCATCGACGCGGTGAACCAGTAGCGCGGGATGCACCAGCGGCGGCGTGGCGAGCGCATTCCACGGCGGTGTACCACGGCGAGGCAGCAGGCATTCGAGCATGCGGAAGAACGCCGCGGCCGAGATGCGGGTCACGCCGTCGAAATCCACCGCGCTTCGGCGTTGCCGTGCGATCCGGGCGAAGCTCATGTCCAGGTCTGGGGTGGCTGGCCGCGGCAGGCTCGGAGAACCGCGGGTCGCCGGCTCAGCGGTCTCGGGCTTGCGGGTCGTGCGATGGATCGAGTCGATGTCCCGCCACTCGACATGGCCCGCGCTCAGGCGATTGGCGCGGCCGAACCAAGTGCCCCGCATCTTTTCTCCCTCTCCCTTGGGAGAGGGCCGGGGAAAGGGCAACTCTCTCCCCACCCACAGCAAACAATCCGGCGCCTCGTCCTCCGCCTCCTCGAAGTCCTCCGCGCGATCGAGTCCCAACAAACCCCCGACGGCTTCATCCCCGGCGGAAGAGATCAGCCGCGTTTGCCAACCGAGCGCAGCGGCTGCATAGCTGACCGTGGCGATCGCGTGTCCGCAATCGTGCTGGCAGTAACGCCATGCGCGCATGCCGTATTTCCACGCCTCGCGCCAGTAGATGGAGCTGATGCCGATGAGAATGCCGTCGCCGGCCAACGCGTCGATCCACTGCGAATCGTCGAACGCGGCGCGCTGCTCGAGAATGTGGTCGCGGCTCTGGTAGTGGTAGAGGCCTGCGGACAAGCCCTCGACCGGCGGGCATACGAGATAGCCCTCGGTGGGATGCAGGTTGCCGCTCGAGGGGTTGCAACGCAACGCCCATCGGTTGGCGCCATGGGATTTCCACGCCGAGAGCCCGAACGCGAGCTCGAAGAGGATTCCGATCGTGTCGAGGTCGAACGGGCGTGGAGGCGGGAGGTCGCCGCTGCGCACATCGTTATAGCGGGCAAGCAGGGTGTCGGCCGCCAACGGCAGCCGGACTTTCGGTGCGCCGCGAAACTCGCGGAACGCATTGGGCTGGTTCGCCCAGTCGAGGCCTCCCGGACCGGGCGCGTAACGGTTGAGGCGATGCTTGCTTTGCTCGTGATACTCGAGCAGTGCGCTCGGAGGCCCGGTCATGGTGTCGCCCAGGGTCCTTGATCGCGCTTTCAAAGGGGGTGGCGGAGAGAGAGGGATTCGAACCCTCGATACAGGTTTAAGCCCGTATAACGCCTTAGCAGGGCGCCACCTTCGGCCACTCGGTCATCTCTCCGGGATGCGAATTATACCGTGAAGCTCTAGGACGCCTTCTTCACGGCTCCCGCGGCTTTGGCTTCGGCCAGCAGCTTCCCGCAATCGCTGTCCTTGCCCGGGCCGGTTTCGATGAACGCGAGCGCCGCCAGCGGAGGCGCGATCGCGCCGAGGGCGACGGCGGCGGCCACGCGCGCGACAATCGGCCCCGCGTTCGGGCGCACCGACGGCTTCTTGAACGTACCTTCCACGCGGATCGGCGAGCGCAGGGCGAAGACGCTCATGTCCTTCGGCTCCGGTTTCGTGAGCAGGTGCAGCTTCTCTTCACCGAGGTCGACCGAGCCCTCGATCTTCACGACCGTGTCCGTCGTGTCGACGACGAAGGTTTCCGGCTCGGCGATGCCGTCCTTCACTTTCAGCGCGCCCGCCGCGCAGCGCAGCGCGACCTGCCGGTTTTTCGTGCCGAGCAGCATCGCCGCCTCGGCGAAATCCAGGCCCAGGAGCTCGATCATCAGCAAGCTCACGCGCCCGCCGTCCACGGCAAACCCGATCTTGCCGCCGCTCGAGGCCAGGAGCTCGCCCATGGACTCGCCCTTGCCCGAGAGCTTGCCGCGCCCATAAAGCGTACCGAGCGCGTCCTGCATCGTCTTCGACGTCGGGAACAGCTTGGCGAGCTGCACGCCCTGGACGTCGATGTCCATATCGCCGTGCGTCGGCTTCTTCGTCGCGTCGAGGACGATCCTGGAAGTGATCGAGCCGCCGGCGAAACCGAACTTCAGCGGCTCGAGGCGGAGTACGGAATCCTTGAGCAAGAGATGCGCGGAGAGCGTGTCGAGCGGGAGCTGCTTCGGGCGCACCACCTGCTTCGCCTCGAGGCGCACGTCCGCGTCCATCTCCGCCCAGCGCTTGGTGCTGAACGGCATGCGCGGCAGCACCTTGTCGCTCGCCTTCAGCATCGCGGCCTTCTGGCGCTGCTCGGCCGATGCCGTCTCGCCGGGCCCGGTCTTCGGCGGCGCACCGATGAACGGCGCGAGGTCGTCGAAATCGAGGAGCTTGGATTGCAGGTTGGCCTGGAAGAGGGGCTTCTGCCCGCCCTTGCCTTCCTTGGCGCCCTTGTCGCCCTGCACGTACTTCACGCTGCCGCGCAGGTCGCTGTCGCCGACCTTGCCCTCGAAGGGCTTGAAGTTCCATTCCTTGCCGTTGCGGTTGAGCTGGCCTGCGAGGCGGTAGGGCGGTGAATCCGGCAGGTTGATGCCGAAGATCTTCTGCAGGTGGTGGAGCGAGTTCCCGGCGAGCGTGAACTTGACGTCCAGTTCGTTCAGCATCGGCGCGACGGTCCCATCGAACGAGAGGTCGGTCGTGCCGATCCTGGCCTTGGCGACTACGGGGATGAGACGGCCCGGCGTGGGCTCGAGCGAGGGGATCTTCCCCGTGCCCTTGGCCGGCTCGCCCTTGAACATGCCGGTGGCGCTCCATTCGATCGCCTCGTTCTCGCCGAGGCTGCCGGTCACCGCGAAGTCGAGCGCCGTACCCTGGGGCTTGTCGCGATAGGCGATCGCGCCGTCCTGCAGGAAGACGCGCGCCAGATGGATGCGGCTCTCCTTGCGCTCCCCGTCGCCGAAGCGCCAGGTGGCGCGGTCGCCGTCGCGCTCCATGCCCGCGGTGGCCGCCCGGGCGCCGACGTAGGGCACGACGAACTGGCCCTTGAACAGCGGCGCGATCTCGACCTGGGCGTAAAACGTCGTCGCGTCGACGAGGTTGGGCGTGGAGGCCCACTCGGGGTTGCCGATGCGAATGCGCCCGAGCGCGATGCCCAGCGGGCGGCCCAGCTGGACGTCCACGCCCTCGATCTGCA